>DAOQGS010000147.1:0-7648 GCA_035338675.1 Cellvibrionaceae bacterium | reverse complement strand
AAAAAAGCGTCCCGCATAAAACCGTGCATTGCGGCGAACTCTGCAAAGCTGGCGGTGCCCTGGGGGGCATAAGCGATCATCCCCCAGCAGTAAGCAATGTAATCAACCTCCCGCAGTCGGTGGACGGCAGCGATGATGTACCCACGCTCGCAGTGGTCCACAATCGAATTGTTAGCCCCGCGCACTGTTTTCTGCACTCCCACATTAGCGGCCTGGGTAGCAAAATCGGGGGCAGCCAGATCAGTCATAAACGCATCGTGCCAGGCTTGGCGGGCGCACAGGAATCGCATCAATTAATCTCCTCGATAGTTATTAGAGTTGCAGAGTGTTTTTCGCTGTGCCGCACTGGCGCGTTAAATTTCACGCTGCGCACAAATTGCGGTGAGTCGTCCTGCAGGATTCCCTTTTTAACCATCGCATCCTCAATTAGCTTGTATGTGTAGCTGTAATTGCTCACGTCATACCCGCGCTTACCCTTTCCGAGATAGGGTGTCACCTCAATATTCACTGGCTTTGAAACTGGATTAATTCGCCCCAGAGCTGACAAGGCAATCATTGCCTGCTCTTTTTGGTTGCGCCGTTTATCCCAGTGCACACCGGCATAAATTGAATTGGTGGAAGGCCCAACGAATGGCACGAGGATTTTTAGCATGTAACCCCCAGCAGCTCCCTCACCTGCCCCAGCAGCTCCAATTCCGTGCCATGAATCGCCTCCCAGGTTTTTTGCCCTGCATGAATAGCAATCCCAGGCCCGCCCGTTCGGTGATGCCGGTGGCAAAGCGGGATGGCGTTTTTATGCGGTGATTTCTGGCCCATGCCAGCCCCTGCCCTTGGGTGATGAATTTCCGCAGGGGTGTCTGGATGGCCCATGTTGATACAAGCGATACAGCCCAGAGCGGCGACTTTTGAAAGGTGCAAGCGGTCGGAATTTTTCATTATTCGCCTTCTTGCGGGCTGCCAACTTCGCCACCCAGCGCACCAGCCAAATCTTTAACAAACCGGCGCAGTGTCTCGGACATAATAAAAAACGTCGCGTCAAATTCTTCCGCCGCGCTTTCTGGTTTGCGGTATTCCACTTGCTCACTGACGGCATCTGAATAATCAAGTTTTTTAATTCCAAGACCGGCATCAAGCGTAAAAAATAAATCCTCACCCCAAAATAGAGACGCTTTTTCTACGCGCAACCCAAAGTTCAAATGGACTCCAATTTCCTCTGAACTCATGTCATGCTTTTTAGCCGTAATACTTCTCCCGTCTTTAGGTCCGACGAGCTCGCACGATTCGCCAAGATAAAACGGCTCAACGGCATAACCCTGGCGCACCCACTCGGTTAATAGCGATTCTGCGCCGCGATCACACTCAAATGGTGTGCACTTCAAACTACCAATAGCCAACCGCAACTCATGAATCAACCGCTCAGCGCGTTTTGCAGATGCCGCATTAACGATTAACCGCTGCTCTTTTGTGTCGATGTACGCAAAATCTAGGCGGTCTTTTACAAATGCACGGGGGAGTAACGAAAATATAATTTCGTCTTTTAAATCCTGGCGCTCTTTGCGGCTAACCGCGAAGCCGCGCCCGTTAATCTCCTTAACTTTTTCCTCAAGCGCGGATTTAATCACGGCACCGGGCAATATTTTCTCCTGATGCTTTGCGCAAATCATGATGCAGCCATTGGTGACGTGAACCAGGCTTTCGCCGTGATCACCCAGAGGCGGCACAAACCCATAGCGCGAAACGTCCAGATTCCCGCAAGGCACAAACTTGTGTGCATCGAGGGCGGCAGCTAGTGCCTCTGCATCAAGATCAAACTCAATACTGTAAATTCGTAAATTCTTAAACCACATAAAACCCCCTAAGCGTTTTGTTTTTTAACGGCGTCTAAGTACTCGCCTTTTGATTCCAAAATTGTTCCGCGCTGCGCTGCAAACATCTGCAGCCAATTCATGAACATTAATTTCTCGCCTTTTTTCCAATCCTTCATGCTCGTGTAATCCGTTTTGCTGCGCTTGGTGAGTGGGCAATAAACTTTGTGCACCATCCACGGCTCTTGCGTTTCGTGATAAAACCAACCTTTTGCGCTGCGCTTAATTCCCTCTAGCATTCCCTTGGTAACCTGCTTTGGATGGCACTGCGCCAGATCAGCCGCAAATTCAGTTAGCCAAACATGCACCAGTGAGTTCATTGGCAGCGTTCCCTCTTCGCAATTAACCACCTTATAAACGGTGTGCTTATGCTTATCGAAATTATCAATCAACCGTGCATGTGCAGCGGCAAGCGTTGCGCGACTGTTGACAATAAATTCCTCAGCCATTGGTCAAGCCCAAACCAAAGCACATTTTTTTAAAATTGGCCGCGCCAATAGCGCCATGGAAAACGCCAAGAAAATTCTCTTCATCGCGACGAGGCATGAGCATAACGACGCCCTGAATGCGCCCATTCTCGCCAGGCTTTTCCGTTTTTGATTTAGGCGCCGGGACAGTCTTTGCAAAATAGCTGCGCAAATTGCCGTCAACTAATTCAACAGCAATAGGCGACTCTTCATTGGCAGCGATAATGCGGTTTACGATTTCTTTCACTGTTTTTACTGTTTTTACTGTTTTTTCTGTTGCCATGTTTGCCCCCAAAAATTGATTAACGGCCAATTCGTCCGGATTTCCAGTCAAGCGTGAACGCCCTTCCTCCGCCTTCGCGCATACGATCAAGCAATCGCTCACCGATAAATGATTTAAGCCCCTTGCGAACAATGGAGCCATTTTCAGTCTGATCCTGCAGCGGTAAATTGGTTAGCAAAATTGTCGGCTTGCAGGCCTCATAGCGGGCATTCAGAATCTCAAAAAGGATTTGGTGCTCGTTATCACTGCCAGATTGAACCCCAACTTCGTCAACGATGAGCAAATCAGGCATGATAAAAATATTCATTGCGGCGGACTCATCCTCGTCGTTTTTCCCCCAGCTAGAGCGTACGCGGCGAACTATTCCAGCCGCCGTAGAAAATAACGCGGCGTAACCATTGGAAATAATTTCATTGGCAATTCCGATGCTCAAATGCGTTTTTCCCGTGCCCACTGTGCCAGATAAAATTATCGAACTGCCAAGCCGCAGAACCTCGTTAAATCTTTCGGCGTAGGTTTTGCAAAACTCCAAAACTGCCGCCTGCTTGTCACAGTGAATTTCGTAATTTGACAGGGTGCGATCTTTGAAACGCTGAGGTATGCAAGCGGATTCAAATTTGCTCGCTATCGCTCTAGCGCGATTTTCCGCCTGCATCCTGATCGACTCTTCGCGCTCGCGTTGCTTCTCGTTTTCGGCGTGGCATTCAGGACAAACCCCGGCCGTTACCAATCCGTCTTTGTCGATAAATTCATCATGAATAAATTTCCCGTGGCGCTCACACTCGGATTCTTTTTGCCCCAAAAACTCAAATCCCGCTCGGCGCCTGGCTGCGCGGACGAGCTCTCGAACGTAATCTCGAATATCTGTTTCGACTGCATCGGTCATTCTCAAAAACTCCCGTCTGGGTTAATTCCGCGCTGGTAATCCTCCGGTGTAAATCCAAGTGTGCCAGCGCCCGGTGCCGCTCTTGGTTGAGCGGTGAACAAGGGAATCGTCCACGGATTTTTGATGTGCCCACCAGGGCCAAAAAATGTTGCCCACTGCAAAACGTATTGGGTGTTTAGGTTGCCGTTTGCGGTTACGTACCGGCGATAGCGGCGAACAGCCTCAAGCAGTTCGTCATGGGTGGCGCCCTCCTTGGTGCGAGCGTTGGCTGCGATGTACGCCTTGCGCTTGTCGTTGCTCCCCGCCCTCCGGGGGAACTCGCTCAGCAGGTTTTCAAACCAGGCTGGATATTCCGGTTTTGATTTTTTCTCTGGGGTGGAATTTTCAAGAGATATGGTTTGTTCAATGGATTGTTCTATGGATTGTTCATTGCACTTGGCAAAATTTGCCAAATTGGACTTGGTAAATTCTGCCAAATTGGTATTGGTATCCTCGTCCATATTGGTTAATTCTTCCAAGTTGGTAAATTCTGCCAAATTGGTATTAAGCCTTTCTGGGAAGGTTAAGCGGTACTCATTGCACCCAGTAAACCCCTTTTTCTTTTTCGTTAGCCAGCCCTTGTCAGCCAGGCTTGATGTTATTTTCGACACCCTCGGTATGTCGCCAATATTGGCCCGCTCAGCGATACTTGCAGTAGATGGCCAAACTACATTCGTTGACTTGCTGCGAAACGAAAAAAGCGCCAAGAGGACTCGTCTCTCGGTATCCGTTAGCAGCTTGTCCGTAAGCGCCTCTAGTGGGGCCACAAGTAGATTCATTCGCTAATCATTCCACCCGCTTTGAGTGATCTGCTCCACCGCCTTAAATTGCGCCCGAGCGGCCAGCACCTCATCAAACTCAGACAGGAGCTCAATAATCAGGAATTTTAAAAACAGGAAATATTTCATGGGCGGCCCCCCAGGAATTCGATCTGCTGTTGCTGTTGATGAATCGGCGCGCGTATTTGAACTTGCTCGCCATCCTGAAAACCGGAAATTAGAGAGGGGTTTATTTCGACGGTTTTCTTTTTTTTGCTGCTGAAAATTCCGCTGCCAGTAACTTCGGTCAAATAATCCCGGTGGGCCTGCTTGGCTGCCTTGTCAATTGCTGGCGCAAAAGAATCTACTGCCCGTTGAGCGCCCATAACAAAGCCTTCGCAATAAGAAGTGGCGCGCTGCTTTTTAACTGGCGCGCTGCAAAGGTAGGCGGTGCGTTTAATGAAGGCGCTTTTAGATGCCTCCAGCGACCGCAGAACAACTTCAAAACAATACGCTGCAATATCGGCCGCACCAGTTGGCCCAACAAAAGTAACCACCCTGCGAGCAGCAAAAACGGAACACCCAAACGCCTGCCCAACTGCAAAACCAAGAGAGCCAAACCAGGCGGGCGGTCGTGCATATCGCGTATTTAAAACGGTTCGCGACACATCAAGCATCGACTCACCAATACCATGCTGCGCCATAAGTTTTTTGGCTTGGCGCATCGCCGCGGCAGCTTCGTGTGGGTTGTCACTCCCGGCCAGCGCTAGGCAGGATTTAATTTTTCTAATGATGCTTTCCATTATGACCACCAAGCCTTTTTGAGGTACCTGAAAAAAAACCCAAAAAAAGGCCCCAGTTAGGGCCTAAAAGAGGGTCGCGCATTAATTTGCCAAAGCGTATTTAATTACCCTGTCCGAAGCCCTGCGAGCTGGGAACTGACGAACATTGCTACCGTTCAATTTCGCATCTTCAGCAGCGTTAGCCGCGAGAACGATTTCCATGACCAGATTCCTAAGCCACTCTTGCGGCTCTAACTCAAGGGTCTTTGCAAAACGCTTCCATGCGGCAAACTGAAATTCATTCACCATGGTTTTAATGGTTCGTTTTTTTATCAGTGCTTGATTTGAATGGGTCATGGCTATTTCCTTTTTGGTTGGGTTTAGTTGTCACTTGGTGGGTAAATATCTGGGCGCAACTGCTCTCTTTTAATTGCGCCATTGGTAACTTGCTCAATTTTCAGAGCAAATTTAGGGGGTAGGGGCCTTTTTTTGGCCTCTATCTGGGATAGGAATTGAGGTGTCATGCCGACTGCGCGGCAGAACTCACCTCGGGATTCAAAGTGTTTTATGGCTGTATCGATCATGTCCAAACCAAAGCTATGCTTTAGTTTCGGATTAAAGCATAGCTTTATTGTGACCGCAAGCGCGGCATGGGAGAATTAAGCGATGCTTAACTCCAAACCGACCAAGAAAAGCGACCCGGCAATGGCCGAAAGGCTAAAACTCACCCTTAAGGGAGGTCCGAGCCAAACCGCTATCGCTCATGCCTGTGGTGTCACAGACCAGGCGGTTACCGGCTGGCTGAAAACTGGACGTATTAGCAAGGCCCACCTGCCAACAATCTCAAAACTGTGTGGGGTTGACCTTAATTGGCTAATAACGGGAGTCGAACCCGCGCCAGTCGGCAATGCCAGCCAGTCCCACCAGGGCATTGCATAGGCTAACAATCGAATTTTGCGATAGAGCAAGGCACCTTACAGGCTATACGCCCTGCGCCTATCGCAAAAAGGGGATCACCGGTTTGCGTCTCGTCGGTGACGGGGGCGCTGGTAGCGATACAACTACGCAAACCGGTGGGGCAATCCCCGAATGCGGCCTAGCCCGGTCGCTTAATCCTGGGGGAATCTCGAGTAACTCCAGGCGTCGCGGCGAACGACGTTAAGCTAACTGGCCCACAATAAAACGTGGTTGCCGGGTCGACCTGGCAATCAACTTATTTAGGGGTTTATCCCGTGAACAAGAAGATTGTCATTCGGGTAAACATTGATGTTGCAAAGATAATAATTGCCATAACTCGGCTGGTTATTACCTTGCACATCGCTGGCTTACTCTAACAAAGCCCCAGGTCAGCAATGGCCTGGGGTTTTCTTTTTCCAAGCGGGCAAATTTGGAAGTTGTGGCCCGAATTTCACGGGCAGCAGCCGCACCGGCATAACCGGCCCTCCCCGGCACGACTGGGGGTTTCGCTGCTCGTGCTCATCCCCTGCGGGGCGATCACAACCTGAATAACTCTGCCGGAGGGCTCGAACCTCACACCAGCCATGCGCATTGCCTGGGGCTACCATGCGGCAGAGTTATTTAGGTTGCCCCCTATTGCTAAGGGGCGGCGCCAGTTTAACATGCCGTTAACCCATCACTTGAAGATGCTGTCAATGTCAGCATCGGTGATCCGCTCGCCTTTGACCGCCTTTTTAAGTAGCGCCTCAGCCATACCCAGGCGCAACCCAAGCAGGTTTTGATGAATGGTCCCAGGCGGAAATGTATGGCTCCCGTCCATATATATTTCGTATTCGATCCC
Source organism: Cellvibrionaceae bacterium (assembly GCA_035338675.1). Taxonomy (GTDB): domain Bacteria; phylum Pseudomonadota; class Gammaproteobacteria; order Pseudomonadales; family Cellvibrionaceae; genus CAMCXE01. Next base: position 770 of record DAOQGS010000147.1, on the reverse strand, counting down.
ATCCGACAGCCAAAATCTGAATATCATCGGGCTACCCGCTTCGTTAAGCATGCTTTCCGCAGTGGTCAATCCAAAACCGCTAACCATGCCCTTAGAGTCCACCCTAATTCCGCATCGGGAGAAAGGTATATTTCCCTCCGCTGGCCGACCGGGCAGGAGCCCTGCAGCGATCAAATCTCTTTTAGTAACGCCTCCCGCTTTACCCTTGAGCGCCCCGTCAACCACATCGCTTACAGTCTTGACAAACTCTTCGGCGGCAGAGGTGGAGCCATCCGCACGCTCTAGCTCCCGCTTTGCGGCTATTGCCGCCTTAACAAAGGTCACGCTCTCATCGGCATCCATTCTGCACGCCCTCATTCGATCCAGTAGCGCATCAAAAATTTTCTGCTCATTGAAATCCACAATAACCCCCTCGCTTAAAGAGCCTCCTTGGGCGGGTATCACCCCACCGCAAGAAGGGCTTGCCGGTCTTCCCCGGCTGCCAACACCAAAAGCCAATCAACAGCATTGAGCGCCAAACCGGCCGCTCGCCTCCTGGCAAATCCAGTATACAAAAATTATTTTTAAAATAATAGTAATTTGCTATTGCCAAACACATTAGTGTTTTACTAATATCTACCCATCAGCAACGAACAAGCAGGTGGGGCAAATGGAACTACTAGATTATCTAAAGAAACGCGGTATCGAATTTACTGAAAGTAACGGGCGAATTAACGTGGGCGGCTATCTCGATCTGCGCGGCACACAAATTACCGCATTGCCTGAGAATT
>DAOQGS010000146.1:0-7652 GCA_035338675.1 Cellvibrionaceae bacterium | reverse complement strand
CACCACTGCGGGCGCTGGATTACGGGGTCACAGCACTAAAACACGCACGCGATAGCTCCCAGTCAATGCGGAAATTACCTCCAGCCATATAAAAAGATGCTGAATAGTTACCTGTTTATTTGCATTAAAACAAATCTGCTCCATAGAATTTTTCCACTATCGACATCCTGCTAAAGTAGGCCAGTTACTTCGCCCGCCCCAAATAACCGGGTGTTAATACTGCTATTTTATAAGCCACGCCTCGGCCCACCACATACAGCGTCTTTTTATCCGCACCTGCGAAAGCCAAATTTTGCGGTTTTTGCGGCAGAGGGATTACGCCCAGAGCGCGGCCTTTGGCATCGAATATTTGAATTCCGAGATTGGACGCCACATAAAGGCGGCCGCGATTATCAATAGCTAAACCGTCTGCGCCGCTGGATAACACACCTTGCTCATTTTTCTCGTAGCCGCCAAGTTTAGCAAATTGACGGGCGGGCCCAAGCCGTCCATCGCCGAGCACAGGATACGACAATACATATTCACCCGCCGTATTCGCCAAATACAAGGTTTTTTCATCGGCGCTGAGCAATACTCCATTGGGCCGCTCAACATTGCCAATCACTTTTTTAATCGCACCATCCGAGGTTAAATAATACACGCCCGGGCGTGCGGGCTCGCCATTGGGCTCTTTTGGCACCACGCCTATATCGGTAAAGTAAACGCCGCCGCGCTTATTGATTGTAATATCATTGGGGCGCTGGAATCCTTTACCTTCAAATTCACTCACCCAATTCTTAGCCTTATCTGCAGGGTAGATTACACCAACTTGTGGCTTTAGATTCTGCACCGCAACTAATTCGCCCTGTTTATTAAATGCCAAGCCATTTGCGCCATTGGTATTTTGTAAAAAAGGCTGCACTGTGCCATCTGGTTTAATTTGCGTTATACGATTAGCGCGGGTTTCAGTAAAAATCAAACTGCCATCGGGCAATGCAATAGGCCCTTCTGTGCCCTCAAACCCGTCTTTAATAAATTCAACCGAAGTACCTTCAGCAATAACGCCCGCAATGGGCTGGAGCGGCGCTGAGGCAACCTGAGCCGATGCAGCCACTGCATAGGTGGCCACCAGGCTAATTAAAGTCAACGCAAAATGTTTACCTGTTGCGCGCATAAACTGTGTACCCATACTCATAACTATAACCTTTAAAAAATGAAAAGTGCCCCGGTTAAAAGGCGGCTAGAAATTAACAGATTTAAGTAAATGCCTCGTTACACGCCTTAGGCCATAAGCACAAGCAGCTGATTTTGATGCGGGGCGTCAAGCGTAAACCTACATACAAGCGGCAACCCATCGCATCAATTACTCTCATGCCCCGGCGAAAACAGCCAGCGACGATGTGACAAAGATCTTTGTTGATTTAGGATGCTCTGATTTGGTCTGAATATGTGAATATTGTGCAACCGCACAAGTACTGTTTTGTAACTCATGCGCAGGCTTGCCTCCTGCAAATGTGCCCCATATCCCCGCCTGCAGATTTAATCAGAGGCTTCCTACTTAAATGTGCATAGTTTTTTCTCAAATTTTATGCCAAAAAAATAAATTGGCCGATTATGCCAATTACATTCTCGGTAGATGCTCCGGGATGACGGCGCCAACCGCAACTGATTAATCGGGCCTAGGAAATCTATCGCCAAACGCTAAGGAAGCCCCTGATTAAGTAGGCAGGCGGGCCTACTCCTACACTAGGCAACCTGCGAGGGAGCCACAGCTATGCACCTGTGGGTTTGTGAAATTTTACACATTCAAACTTAATCAGAGCTTTCTTAATTAAATTGCAATGCCTTTTCCTCTGTATCACAACCAGCATCTGGCGCCTAATTGATGAAAAAACAACAGGCCAGACTGCACCGGACTGCTGACAATTAAACAGGTGCAAAAGCAATAATGAGAAATCGCGCATAAAAATAGCGGTTTATTGTCTGCATTAATATCACGGCATAAAAATAGCAATGCGGAGTTAGAGCAATGCTACTGGTTGAAATCAATACTCGCTGGGGAAATGCCTATAGGCACCCAAAGGTCGATAAAAGTAGATTATTGCACTTGCTACTGCAATATATAGCGCTAGGGTTGGCGCAGGCTCAGATTATAAAAATTTTTTTACCATTGTCTTGAAGGAGACACCATGAAACGTTTTGCAAAACAAGCCGTATTATTGTCGGCTGTTGTACTGGCAAGCTCGGCGGCTTGGGCAAAAGAAGTCACTTTATTAAATGTGTCTTACGATCCCACCCGGGAACTCTATATTGAATACAATGCGGCGTTTGCCAAATACTGGAAAACCAAATCCGGTGACGACGTAAAAGTTGAGCAATCCCACGGCGGCTCCGGCAGCCAATCCCGCGCAATCATTGACGGCCTGCGTGCCGATGTGGCCACCCTGGCCTTGGCAGCAGACGTAGACGCACTTGCTAAAAAAGCACAATTGCTCCCCGAAAACTGGATTACCCGCTTACCCAACAATAGCGCGCCCTACACATCCACCATTGTGTTTTTAGTTAAAAAAGGTAACCCGAAAAAAATTAAAGATTGGGATGATCTGGTCAAACCCGGTATAGGTGTTATTACCCCCAACCCGAAAACCTCCGGCGGTGCACGCTGGAATTATTTAGCGGCCTGGGGTTATGGCAAACACAAGCTGGGCAGCGACGCGGCGGCTCAGGATTTTGTTGCCAAACTCTATAAAAATGTCCCTGTATTAGATTCTGGTGCCCGCGGTTCAACCACTACCTTCGCCCAAAGGGGTGTTGGTGATGTATTGCTCACCTGGGAAAACGAGGCGCATTTAGCCTTAAAAGAATTTGGTGCAGACAAGTTTGATATTGTGATCCCATCCCTGTCTGTATTAGCAGAGCCCTCCGTTGCAGTGGTTGACAAAAATGCCGAAGCTAAAGGCAATGCAACCCTGGCGCTTGAATACTTGAAGTTTTTATACAGTAAAGAAGGGCAAACCATAGCGGCCAAAAACTACTACCGGCCCCGCGATGCAGAGGTAGCCAAGGCCTACGCCAAGAACTTCCCCGCCCTGCAAACCTTCACCATCGATGAATTCGGTGGCTGGGCTAAGGCACAACCTGAACATTTTGGTGATGGTGGAATTTTCGACAAAATTTACACCAACAAATAATAACTCACTCCTCTCCAGTTTTTGCCCGTCTCCAGCGGGCTTTTTTTTGCCCAAAATTCTATAGCACTTTTGCATATAACCTTAGACATTTTTATTGTTTTAAAAAAAAGTAACAGAATTTTACAATGCCCAACAGCTTTACAACCTCACCCACTCATAACTCCTATATTCGGGTGAGCTATTGAGGATTTATACGTGAGTGAAGACAGTAAACAGCCCATGGTGCTATCACTAGAAGGCGGAAATGCGCAGCCGTTGTCGGTGCGCGCTAAAGCCCTAGTATTTTCCGACCCGGTCTCAGCGCGGCTATTAGAATATATTGAACGCATTGCCCCAAGCGAGGCACCCGTTTTAATTGGCGGCGAAACCGGCACAGGCAAAGAGCTAGTGGCCCGCCACATTCACTTACTCAGCGGCCGTAAAGGGCCATTTTTAGCCGTCAACTGTGGCGCCATTAGCGACCAGCTAGTGGAGAGTGAATTATTCGGCCACGAAGCCGGTTCATTCACAGGTGCAGTGGGCAAACGGGAAGGCTGGTTTGAAGCGGCCAACGGCGGCACACTTTTTTTGGATGAAATTGGCGACCTGCCCCTCGCTATGCAGGTTAAATTACTGCGTGTATTGCAAGAGGGCGAAATAGTTCGTATCGGCTCGCGCAAAAGTATTCGCGTTGATGTGCGACTGGTTGCCGCCACCAACGTGGATTTAGATTTTGCTGTGAATGCCGGCCATTTTCGCCGTGACCTATTGTTCCGCATCAATATTGCTCAGGTAAACCTGCCGCCCCTACGGGAGCGGCCTGGGGACATTTTGCCCTTGGCCGATTTTTTCTTAAAACAATATTGCCAGCGTATGGGGTATGAAATACCGCAAATGTCCCAAGAGGCCAGTAATTTATTACTGAATCATTTTTGGCCAGGGAATATTCGTGAGCTGGAAAACGTCGTGCATTTTGCCCTTTTGGTGGCGGGCGAAGGCCGTATTGAAATGGAACATATAAAAGTGGCTGGTGGTTGGAAGGCAGGGCTTGAACATACCAAGCCTATCGACATAACGATCAATGGTGCCGCGCAAGGAGTTATTCCTATTGCCGCAGCACCCACCAACCAAGAATCCCCCGTTGATATTATTAAAAATCAATTGCGGCATCTGTTTCGCGACAATAGTCCCTATGGGCATTTTGATAAATTAGAAGAAGTGATAGTGACAGAAGCCTTCCAGCATGCAAAACGCAATCAGGTACATACAGCGGCCCTGCTGGGAATATCCCGCAATGTCATGCGCACTCTACTAAAACGCCACGGATTTATTCACGACAGCCCGGTATTTGATCTGGCCAACAGTAATTTTCCGCGCGAAAACATCAACTAAACAGTGGCTGGCGCATAAGCGCCAGCCACTACATTAGTGACACAGCACCATTCGGTTATTTTTTAGGTTTTTAACAGGCACTTACATACTTAAGGAACCTCTGAAAAATGTAGGCGGCGAAGCACTAGCTAGGCGAATTTGGCAAAAAAAGCGGAGTTTACACGCAGTAAATGAGCATTTTTTTGCCAAATTCAACGACGCTAGGGCGAGTGAGGTAATTTTTCAGAGGTTCCTTAATCACTTTAGTCCGCAATTCATTATTGAGCCTATCATCGGCAAGAGAGATATACCATGCGATACGATTCAATTCTCGGCACGATTGGCAACACTCCGGTGGTGCGAATAAACCATTTATTTCGCCCTGACATCGAAGTGTGGATGAAAATAGAACGCTTTAATCCAGGCAGCAGTATTAAGGATCGTATTGCACTTGCCATGATTGAAGACGCAGAGCGCAAGGGACTGTTGACACCCCAAACGACTATCATTGAGCCCACATCAGGCAATACGGGCATAGGTTTGGCGTTGGTAGCTGCGGTGAAAGGCTATCGGCTGATTTTAACCATGCCGGAATCCATGTCCATTGAGCGGCGCAAAATTATGCAGGCCTACGGCGCGCAATTGGTATTAACCCCCAAAGAACAAGGCATGGGCGGGGCAATCAATAAAGCCCGTGAGCTGCAGCAGGAGTACCCCAATAGCTGGATTCCACAACAGTTTAACAACCCCGCCAACACTGAAATTCACCGCACAACAACCGCCCAAGAATTATTAAATGACTTCCCAGAAGGAATAGATTACATAATTACCGGGGTGGGCACTGGCGGACATATCACCGGTTGTAGCGAAGTGCTCAAGCATTATTTCCCGCAATTAAAAACCTATGCTGTTGAACCTGAGAAATCTCCCGTTATTAGCGGTGGGCAAAAAGGTTTGCATCGCTTACAAGGTATAGGTGCAGGGTTTATCCCCGAAATTCTCAATACCGCGACCTTAGACGGCATAATTCAAGTGAGCGAGACAGATGCGTTCGAGCAGGCCCGCGCCGTAGCAAAAAAAGAAGGCATATTTGTCGGCATCTCATCTGGAGCCACCTTGGCGGCGGTAGCACAAAAACAACACGAATTTGCACCTGGCAGCCGAGTAGTTATTTTTAGCTACGATACAGGTGAGCGCTACTTGTCTATTGAGGATTTGTTTTTAACTCAACCGGCATAATTTTAATCACCTTAGAAGCCTATAGTTAACTGATAGTTTCGAGCATCCGCGCGGGCAAGAAGCCCGCCTGTATTTTGAAAGCACCTCTTAACAGCCTGTTGAAATATTATTTTAATTGCTCTCACAGCATTAAAATTCACAAAATGTTGCCGCCAGGGAATTTCAATAGGCTGCAAGCGGCGCCGACTAAAAATCCGGCTCTCAATGTTACTCAAGAATAAGCCCTGCCCGCGCCAACTGTTGCACTATCTCTTGGTGAATGGGCACGCCCTGTACACGATTAATCGCCTGAGCCTGCCAGCCCCGCGCACCCGGGTATAAAAAAGGGGCCGCGTTAATATCTAAATACTGCAAAAAATCGTTTACACGCCGATCAAATTGTTCGTCGTCGATAAACGCACTTGGATGCAGAGCGATAAATAGTTTGCTTGCGCCTGTATCTAAGCCGGTGTTATCAGCCGCCGCAATTTCCTGGGTAAACGCCGCACCAGCTAAGGCGGCGGTTATTAATTCCAACATTACCGCAAGGCCTGCCCCCTTATGGCCGCCAAAGGGTAACACAGCGCCTTTTAAAATCTCGGCGGCATCGTTAGTAGGCTCTCCCGCTGCATTAATTCCCCAATTATTCGGCGGTGTTTTTCCTTCGCGCAGCCAAGTATTCACCTTGCCGACTGCAGCTTGGCTCATGGCTATATCCAGCACAATGGGGCAGGCTCGCTCCTGGCGAGGAATACCAATTGCCAGAGGGTTATTGCCAATAACGGGTTTTTTAGCACCGCCGATTGCCATGGTCGGCATGGCATTGGTAGTACATATACCGATAAAACCGGCTTGAGCGGCGCGACTTGCATAGGCGTGAGCACGCCCCCAGTGGCTGGTATTTTTAGCCAAACAAACACCAACCCCAAAACTGCGCGCGCTTTCCATCGCCATATGCATAGCATGTAAAGAGGCAAACCGTCCGGGGCCTGCGCCGCAATTAATTACGCTAATCGCACCAAAATTTCGCTCGCTAGTAAAGTTCGCTTGTGGCGCTAAACGTCCCGACTCCAGTGCCGCTAATAGACCTGGTAGCATACGCACGCCGTGGGATGGCACCTCTAATAAATCGGCCTCCACCATTAATTCGGCTTCGACCTCAGCCTGCGTTTGGGGTACACCAGCCGCTTGCAGGCGCTCTCTGACGGCAGACAACAAATGGGTATAGGCATAGCGTTTAACTCTGGCCATTTTTATAACCTCAGCAAAAAGCCGGAGGATACCGCAACAATGGCTCAGCTGCCTATTTTAACAATGGATTTAAAATGCGGGCGGGCGAAGGTGTATTGCCCATAGGGTAAGGGCTGGTTGTATTTTAGAACACACCAGAATGGGGCGTGTTCTAAAATACAAACATAATGCAGTCGCAAAACGCGCGGAGCTTCTTCGCGCGCCTGCTTCAATCGATGGATTTATTTTTTATTCGCCGCCAAGGATTCAACAAATTCCAGGCTTTGCTTGACGTTTAATTCCGGCGCTAGGCCGCCAATTGTGGCAGCAATTTTACCGTTGGGGGTTATAACAAATGTCGTGCGCTCTGCAAAACCGTGGTCAATCGTTTGGCCACGGCTATCAACCTTACCGGCCTCTGCCGCACGCACAGCTAAATCAAATGCCTTGGCAGTAAGCCCTTGAGCATCCGATGCAACCGGTAATTTTCCGGCACAAAATTCAGGATCAGCGGAAAACTCTTTTAAGCGCTCCACCGAATCCAGCGAAACACCAATAACACTGGCGCCAGCGGCGGCGAATTTCTCAGTGTTAACGGAAAAGCTGTGGGCTTGTACATTGCAGCCACGGGTATAGGCGGAGGGATAAAAATACACCACCACCGGGCCTTTTTTGAGCGCTTTT
>DAOQGS010000145.1:0-7741 GCA_035338675.1 Cellvibrionaceae bacterium | reverse complement strand
CTGTGATTGGTAAGATCCTTCGCCAGATACATGGCAACCTGCCGGGGCCTGGCCACCGAGCGGCTGCGGCGTTTGGATAACAGGTCCGCCACTTTTATTTTGTAATACTCGGCAACCACCCGCTGAATATTATCTACGCTCACCAGGCGATCTTGCAGGGCTAATAAATCTTTTAGCGACTCACGCACCAGATCAATGGAAATATCGCGGCCGGTAAAATGTGCGTTGGCGATGACTCGTTTTAAGGCGCCTTCAAGTTCGCGCACGTTGGAGCGAATGCGTTGGCCGATAAAAAAAGCCGCATCGTGGGGCAGATTCATATGGGCTTGATCGGCCTTTTTCATCAGAATCGCCACCCTGGTTTCCAGCTCCGGCGGTTCAACCGCCACCGTTAGCCCCCAGCCGAAACGAGATTTAAGCCGTTCCTCTAAGCCACTGATTTCTTTTGGATAGCGATCACAGGTGAGAATAATCTGCTGGCCACCCTCCAACAACGCATTAAAGGTATGGAAGAACTCCTCCTGGGAGCGCTCTTTCCCGGCGAAAAATTGGATGTCATCGATGAGCAAGGCATCCACTGAGCGGTAGTAGCGTTTGAAATCGTTAATGGCATTTAGCTGCAGGGCTTTTACCATATCGGCCACAAAGCGCTCCGAGTGCAGATACACCACCTTGGCATTGGGCTTTTTGGCTATTAAGGCATTGCCAACAGCGTGCATTAGGTGGGTTTTACCCAGGCCCACACCGCCGTATATAAAAAGAGGGTTGTAAGAGCCGCCCGGATTTTCCGCCACCTGAATAGCGGCGGCCAAGCCCAACTGGTTAGATTTACCTTCCACAAAGGTTTTAAAGGTGAAGGCAGGATTTAAATAGGTGCGATGGGCCAGCCCACCTTCTATATCATCTTTATTGTTTCTTTTATTAGAAGCGTTGGAATGAGAGCCTGTAGTTTTAGGTGTTAACGGGCTTAGATCCTCTTCCAGTTCACCTAGGGCCTCAATGCCGTCGTTCTGATCCAGTTCAATAGCCAGTGGCTGTGACGGAATAAATTCTGAAGTGGCGGCAGGTGCAGAGCGAGCAATAGGTGCGGGAGCATCAGCTGTTGCCACCGCCCGAGTAAAGGCCGCCGAGGGTTTATCCGCTACCACCACTTCAACTTTAAAGTACTGGCCGCCCTGGGCTACTAAGTCGCGAATTCTGGACAGGTACTTATCATTCACCCAGTCCAAAACAAATCGGTTGGGTGCTAACAGGCGCAAAACATCTCCAGCCTCGTCCAGCTTTAATGGGCGAATCCAGGTATTAAATTGAGGGGCTGGCAGTTCAGTTTGTAATTGCCCACTACAAAATTCCCAGACGTGGAAGGGTGAAGTCATGATGGCCTGCATGCTTAAAAAAATGCCTGGCAGTTTAACCTGCATCCACAAGGTTATCCACAGCAATCAGTTGATTACCCGGCGTGTTAAACACACTTGTGGGAATCGCTAGATTTGAGAATAAGCTGTGATAAACCTGTAGATAAATCCTGAATAAAATGACCTTTTCTAATCGTGTTAAGCCGTGGATTTATGAGAAATTTACGTTGCCTTTACGGCGGCCTTTCTATAGAATCGCGCCTCTTTTTCTGGCGACCTTTTACCCTAGTGTTGCTAAAAATAGTTGCCCATCGAATCAGGTATCGACATCATGAAAAGAACATTCCAACCCAGCGTTTTAAAGCGTAAGCGTACTCACGGTTTCCGCGCTCGTATGGCTGACCGTCACGGCCGTAAAGTACTGGCCCGCCGTCGCGCTAAGGGTCGTAAGCAATTAGTGGCGTAAGCCACAATCGCTGAAGGTGTTTGGTGTCCCATTTATTGCGCTCGTCTGTGAGCATCGCACCAAACACTTTAAGCGGCTCTAAGCCGCTATCACGTCTTTTATTTACCAAGCAGCAGCGCCTATTAGAAGCAAAAGAGTTTAGTGCTCTATTTGCCGACGCGCCCATTCGCGCAAGCCACCCTTGTTTTTTATTGCTGTGTAATTTTAACGGCACAGAACAGGCACGGCTCGGTTTGGTAATTGCCAAAAAACAAATTAAAAAATCCCACGATCGCAATCGCCTTAAGCGGTTAATTCGCGAATCCTTCCGCCTGCAGCAGCACAAACTGCCTTTAATAGATGCTATAGTGCTCGCCCGCAAAGGGGCCGATGCTCTTTCTAATAGCGAAATCCAGGTTATTTTGCACGGTTTATGGAAACGCATCAGCAAACGCGCCACACAAACTCCCACCGGGTCAACGCTTTAATTCAACAGGCGCTGCAGGGTGTGATTCGCTTGTACCAAGTGGGTATCAGTCCTTGGCTAGGCAAAAACTGTCGGTTTTACCCCTCGTGTTCTTGTTATACCCATGAAGCTATTGCAATCCACGGCCCATGGCGCGGGCTTTGGCTGGGTATTTGTCGCATTGCTAAATGCCACCCTTGGCACCCAGGTGGGGTGGACTTAGTGCCGGTTAAACCCGCAGTGCCCAAAAAGCTGCGGTTAATATGCAGAATTAACAAAATAACTGACAAAAAAGCGCCTCATAAACATTCTCCTTCAACACGCACTTAAATAACGGTTTATATCCATGAAGACGGATTGGCTACGCAAAATAATTCTTGGTGGCATTATAGTGATCGGGTTTGTCCTGTTTATTCGCTGGAACGAATTTCAAGAAAAACACCACGCGGCTCAAAGCCAGCTACCCGCTGCCACAACTGCCACCGCAACTGAAACGGCGCAGACTACTACCCCTAAAGGCAATGAAGAATTTGCTCTGCCAGCACCTGTGGATAGCGGCAAACAAGAGGCTGATAAAGCGCTAATTAAAACGGCTGTTGTGTCGGTACGCACCGATAGCCTATGGGTGGAAATTGATACTCAAGGCGGTGATATTCGCAAAGTTTCGCTGCCCAAAAATTTTGCCGAACTAAATAAACCCGATGCACCTTTTGTGCTGCTGGATAACACTGCATCGCGCACCTACATTGCAAAAAGTGGCTTAGCTGGCCCCAACGGCACTGATAGCGCCAGTGGCCGCCCACAATTTAGCGTTAGCGCCGATACGTTTAGCTTACCTGAGGGCCAAAATGAATTGGCGGTGGATTTAACCCTAGTACAGCCAGAAGCCCAGATTACCAAGCGGTTTATCTTCACCCGCGGCAGTAATTTAATTAAGGTTAAATACTTAATAAAAAATAGTTCTGATCAGCCTTGGCAGGCAAGTTTAGTGGGTTCAATAAAGCGCGATGCCTATAACCCATCCCCTGCCCAGTTGTTTGCCATGAACCCGTTTATAGGCGCGGCGACCAGCACAACCGAAAAGAATTACCACAAACTCACCTTCAAAGACATTGCCGAAAACGGTTTTAAACATGAAAAAGAAGGCGGTTGGTTGGCATTGGTACAGCACTATTTTTTAACCGCCTGGATACCGCCGCAAAACAGTAAAAACGCCTTTAACTTCCAAAAAGTTAAAGATGAAGACCTGTACATTTTAAGTTTTACCAGCGCCCCTACCCTGATTAGTGCTCACAGTGAAGGCAGCATTGAAGCGGGCTTTTACGCCGGCCCCAAGGATATGGATATTTTAGAAACCATTGCGCCCCATTTGGATTTGACCATGGATTACAGCTGGTTGTGGTGGCTGGCAAAACCCATGTTTAAAACCTTGGATATTATCCACGGCGTGGTGCAAAACTGGGGTGTGGCGATTATTTTATTAACCTTATTGATTAAAGCCATTTTGTTTTACCCCTCGGCCATTAGTTACAAATCCATGGCCCGCATGCGTAAAGTACAGCCGAAAATGCAGGCGTTAAAAGAGCGCTATGGGGATGACCGGCAAAAAATGTCTCAAGAGCTTATGAAGCTTTATAAGGATGAAAAGGTAAATCCGGTCAGCGGTTGTTTACCCATGTTGCTGCAAATGCCGGTATTTTTGGCCCTTTATTGGGTACTAATGGAAGCCGTGGAGTTGCGCCAGGCGCCGTTTTGTTTGTGGATTCAAGACCTATCAGTGAAGGACCCCTACTTTGTGTTGCCGCTTATTATGGGCGCGACCATGTATTTTCAAAGCAAGCTTAACCCCACGCCGCCCGATCCTATGCAGGCGAAAATGATGCAGATGATGCCGATATTTTTTACCTTTTTGTTTGTGTTTTTCCCGGCCGGTTTGGTGTTGTATTGGGTGGTAAACAACAGCTTGTCGATTCTGCAGCAGTATGTGATTACCAAACAAATTGAAAAGTCGAATAAATAAAAGTAAGTGAAAAAACAAAGGGCGACTTGTCGCCCTTTTTTATTGGTGAGGATTTATGGCCACAACAATTGCAGCCGTAGCTACAGCCCCCGGGCGCGGCGGTGTGGGCGTAGTGCGTTTATCCGGGCCTTTATGCCTGCCTATCGCTGAGCAATTACTCGGTTTTACGCCTAAAAATCGTTACGCTCACTATTGCCCGTTTTTGGATGCGCAGGGTAAGGCCATCGACGCAGGTATCGCATTATTTTTTCAAGGGCCGCATTCGTTTACCGGTGAAGATGTACTGGAATTACAGGCCCACGGCGGTCCGGTGGTGTTGGATATGTTGCTGGAGCGGGCGCTTGAATTGGGCGCCTGCCTTGCTAAACCGGGGGAGTTTTCTGAACGGGCATTTTTAAACGATAAAATGGATTTAACTCAGGCGGAGGCGATCAGCGATTTAATTGCCGCCAGTTCCCGCCAAGCGGCTCAACAAGCTATAAATAGCTTGCAAGGGGCCTTTTCCAAAGAAGTACACCAGTTAGTGGAGGCATTAATTGGGCTGCGAATGTATGTGGAGGCCGCCATCGATTTCCCCGAAGAGGAAGTGGATTTTTTATCCGACGGTAAAATTGCCGCCGACTTGGCCGATTTATTACATCAACTGCAGCAGTTATTGCACAAAACCAAACAGGGCCGTTTAGTGCGTGAAGGCATGAAAATTGTTTTAGCCGGTAAACCCAATGCGGGTAAATCCAGCTTATTAAATGCCCTAACTGAGCGGGACAGCGCCATAGTAACGCCCATTGCCGGTACCACCCGCGACCCCTTGCGCGAGCATATTCATATCGACGGCATGCCACTGCATTTGGTGGACACCGCCGGTATTCGCCCCAGTGACGACCTGGTAGAGCAAATAGGCATAGATAAAGCCTGGCAGGAGATTCGCTCGGCGGATCGCATTTTATTGTTATTAGACGCCAGCGAAGACCACAGCGATTTGGTGCAACAGTGGCCAGAGTTGTTCGGCAACCCCGATTTGCAGGCTAAATTGACACTTATCCTCAATAAAATTGATTTGGTTGAGCAACAGCCTGAGCAATTGCCTGCCCCCACAATTGCCCTGTCGGCAAAACACCAATTGGGAATTGATGGACTTAAAACCCATTTAAAACACATCATGGGGTTTGAAGGGGTTACCGAAGGCAGTTTTAGCGCCCGCCGCCGCCATTTGGAGGCCTTAGAACAGGCGCGTTTTTATTTGTTAGCCGGGCAACAGCAATTGCAGGATTATCGGGCGGGTGAACTCTTAGCCGAGGATTTACGGCAAGCGCAGGAAGCGCTGAATCAAATCACTGGCGCCTTCACCAGCGACGATTTATTGGGCCGTATTTTTGGCTCTTTTTGTATTGGCAAGTAATTGGCTTCTTAAGCCGGATTATTAACCCGGCGGCAAAATAGATCGTCCTAATCTATTTTGCCTGCGCTGCGCTAAACCTACGAAAATGCGCGGATTTTCTTGTTTTAGCGCAGCTCCCGGCGGTTTACACCGCCGGGTTAATAATACCTGTAGGGTTGCGTGATGGCAGTTATTGTTTTTATTGCTTGAAACCCCTCGACCCTGCCCCACATTGTTAGCAAGTAATTCACACAGGCGGATTTTATATGATGCGGATAGTTTTATTCTTACTGACTAATTTAGCTGTGATGCTGGTGGCTGGGATTACGCTGAATCTTTTAGGCGTCAGCCATTTTGTTGAGCGGCAGGGCATGAATTTCACCTCACTGCTAATCTACTGCGCGGTGTTTGGTTTTACAGGCTCGTTTATTTCGCTATTTTTGTCCAAATCCATGGCGAAGATGTCCACTGGAACCCAGATTATTACTACGCCTCAGGATGCGGATGAAGCCTGGCTTGTGCAAACCGTACAGGAATTGGCGGATAAAGCCGGCATTGCCATGCCGGAGGTAGGTATTTTCCCCTCCCAGGATGCCAATGCTTTTGCCACCGGTTGGAACCGCAACGCCGCCTTAGTGGCTGTGAGCGCTGGCCTGTTACAGCGCTTTAGCCGCGATGAGGTGCGCGCGGTCATGGCCCATGAAATTGGCCATGTGGCCAATGGCGATATGGTGACCCTCACGTTAATTCAGGGGGTGGTCAATACCTTTGTGATGTTTTTCGCTCGCATTGTGGGTTATGCCGTGGACAGTGTGTTGCGCCGGGGCAACCAGTCTTCCTACAGCGTGGGCTTCGGTTATTACATCGGCAGCATGGTGGCTGAAGTGGTGTTTGGCATTGTGGCCAGTATGATCGTAGCCTGGTTTTCCCGCCTGCGGGAATTTCGCGCGGATCAAGCAGGCGCCCAATTCGCCAGCAAACACGGCATGATTTCCGCCCTGCAGCGCCTGCAATTTGAATCCCAGCAGCACACAGACTCTATGCCTGCAGCGCTCAGTGCCTTTGCAATTTCATCGGGTATAAAGGGCAAATTCTTTGCGCTGCTGGCCACGCACCCGCCTTTAGAGGTGCGCATTCAGGCGTTAAGTCAGATGCCGGTGTGATCTTGTAACAACCGTTCTAGCAGCTTGTTGAAATACTACTGTGCCAGCGCGTCGCCGCCTAGGTATTTCAACAAACTGCTAGGACGGTTGTTAGGCATCAATCTCAATATCGCCCTGGGGTTTGGCAATACAAGTAAGAATAAAACCGGCACTTTTATCCTGCGCATTAAGAACTTTGTCGTTGTAACCCTCGGTGGCAATTTGGCCTTTAAGCAATTTTTGTTTACAGGCGCCGCACATACCTTGCCGACAGCCAAAAGGCAATTGCATGCCGCATTGCTCGGCAAGTTCTAACACGCTATTGCCTGGTGTAATAGGGCTTTTATTGGCCGATTTAATAAAATGCACTTGAGGTGCGGCAGCAGCTTTTTTACTACCACCGGTGGCATCGCCGCCTGTACGGGCAGGTGTTACTGCCTGCAAGAGCGCTTTTAGCCCGAATTTAGGGGCCGCTTCTTCAATTGATACTGCTGCAGAGGTTGCGGCCGATTTTGCTTTGGGCCCGCCAAAACTCTCCTCGTGAAAATGGTGCATAGGGAAATTAAGGTTGAGTAAAACCTCTTTAGTGGATTCCATAAAAGCTTCCGGGCCGCAGACAAAAACTCGGCGCTCTTTAAAGTCAGCCACCGCGAGGTTTAATAAATCAGCGCTAATGCGCCCACGCCAACCGGCCCAGCTGCTGGGGGCTTTATCCTGCGTGACGCTAAAGACCAATTTTAAATTAGCGTGGCGCGCCGCTAACATTTCTAATTCATCCCGGGCAACTATATCCAAAGCGGTTTTAGCTACGTGCAAAAATACTATATCGACGTTGGAGGCGGTATCACACAGCCAGCGCGTCATTGACAACATGGGTGTTACCCCGCTGCCGCCGGAGACTAATAACAGTTTCGGCGCCGGATGCAGGTGACAGG
>DAOQGS010000144.1:0-7742 GCA_035338675.1 Cellvibrionaceae bacterium | reverse complement strand
GGAAATATTTATTGCACAGCTCGCGTTATTTGCATAAAAAAGTTCATCCGCTGTTATTACCCATTGCCGCCAAATGTGTGGACACGGTTTTAAACCTCACGCGCAAATGGCTCGGGCGCGGCAAAAAAAAGCCCTGGCAAATAGCGCCTGTACTAAATTTTACTTTGCATGCCCAGCAGCTTGACGCCCTAATGGACAGCTATAAAGACACCCTGTGGGTTTTGCGCCAGCGCTCGGCGGATTTTCTGCAGTGGCGTTTTTTAACCAATCCGCGCCGCCAATATAATGCCCTGGGTTTATTTCATGAGGGCTTATTAGCCGGTTACGCGGTGTACCACATCAAGGGTAAGTCCCATTTACATATCGACGATTTATTTACCGCCGCCAATAATTTAAAAGGTCTACAAGCGTTGGTGGTTGCGCTGTTGGAAATCGCAAGCCTCGCCAGTGTGGATTTAGTCTGCTTTACCGCCCATAACGAACTGTGGCAAACCTTGATGATCCCCATGGGGTTTACCTTTCGTGAGGATGCCCATTTATTTGGTGTAGCAGTAAAAGACAGTGAATTACAAGCGCATTTTATTGATCCTACGCGCTGGTGGGTCACCAGCTGCGACACCCATTCAGAAGGTTTTTAACCGTGTGGTTATCCAAACACATAAGCCTTAAGGCGCGCCCGCGCGGCTTTCATTTAATTACCCAGGAAATTACCGATGCCTTGCCGGAAATAACTCGCCTGCGGGTGGGTTTATTACATGTTTTTATCCAGCATACATCGGCAGCTTTATGCATTAATGAAAATGCCGACCCCAGTGTGCGGCGGGATTTTTTAACCGTGTTTAACCGCTTAATTCCCGAAAGCTCTAGCGCCTACGAACATAACGACGAAGGCCTGGATGACTTGCCCGCCCATATCAAAGCCAGTTTATTAGGCAGCAGTATTTCGTTGCCTGTTGCCAATGGGCGTTTGCAGCTGGGTACCTGGCAGGGTGTTTATCTGTGTGAGCACCGCGATCATGGCGGCGCCCGCCGGTTGGTGTTGACGCTGCAGGGTGAAGACTAATTATTTTTACAGCGCTGATTTACTCAGCCTCTAAGCACAAGCCCATCACCCACGCATCCTCCCCCCCTCTAGGGCCGGGGTAATAGCGGGGCCGCACGCCCACCTGGTTGAACCCTAAGGATTCATACAGCGCCAGAGCGGCTGTGTTGGAAGGGCGCACCTCCAGGAACATTTCACTCACGCGCCCCTTCAGTTGCTCGATGATGGTGGCGAGCAATAGGCGGCCAAACCCTTGGCCCTGTCGCTTTTTCGCCACGGTAATGATCAACAGCTCCGCCTCAACTGAGGCGATGCTGACAAACCCATAGGCGAATAATTTCCCCTCCCAGCGCAATGCCAGCCCCCTATGGCTGCTGCCCAGGGAGCTTGCGATATTGGCGCGGCTCCAGGGGTGGGGGCTGCTGGCCTGTTCCAGCTGATCGATTTCGTTGAGATGCTCCAGGCCCAAGGCACAAAAGTGCAGGGGACCTAGTGGAGACGGCAGGGAGCAGGCGGTAAAAGGTGCCACGGTTAAACCTGTTGCAGTTGGCGCCAGATGCGGGCCTTAAGCTGTGGCTCGCTGAGTATTTGCGCCAGGCTCGGCAGCAGCACACAGGGGTTGCTGGGGTGTTGCATGTCCCCCGCTGCCAGGCGCTCGGCATAGTCAAACGGCCCTTGGGTGCAGGCGTTGTAGGCGGCTTCCCCCATCAGAATCAAGCGCTCCCCAGGCCCTAAGCGGGGAGTGAGGAAACTGCGCAGCATCTCGCGGGCTTGCTGCCAGTCTTGCACTTGCAGGGGGGATTCCACCGGGGGCCATTTAATAATTTCGGGTTTCACCGGCTCCCTAAGCCCCAGCGCCCAGAGCATATTCTGCAGTAGGGCATCGGTGGGCAGTGCCTGCTGGCTTTGCCGCGAGTCAATCCACAGCCAGCCGGGCACATGCCACACCGTGAGGGCGAAGCGCAAAACCTTTTGGGGGGGAACGAGGCTGCTGGGTGTTAGTTGGCGGGAGCTGTGTTTGGGGGTGTCACCCATCTGCGCGGCCGACAACCGCTCAGCCACCTGGCTTACGATCTGGGCAACCGGTTGCAAGGCCTGGGCCTTCACGGGTTCTGGGGGCGCGGGTTCCTGGGGGCCCGGCTTTGCTGGCAGCGGCTGCGCTTGTGGCGACGGCATAGATGCCGCGGGGCCTTCGCTGCGAATCAGTGCCAAGGAAGGCTTAGCACCCGGCAGTTGTTTGCGCGGCACAAATTGCTCAATGCCCAGAGCATCGAGGTATTCCATGCGGCGCTGTTCAGTCACGGCTTATACCTGGTCGTGTTGTGGATGGGAGCGCTGGCGGCCGCCTTCCAGCAGGTTGAGGGCATGTAAATACGCCTTGGCTGAGGCCGCAACTATGTCTGTATCCGAGCCGATGCCATTGACGATCAAGCCTTTGCGCTCCAGCCGCACGGTCACTTCCCCTTGGCTGTCGGTGCCGGAGGTAATGGCGTTGACTGAATAGAGTTGCAAATGGCTTTGGCTATCGACGATTTTCTCGATGGCTTTGTAACTGGCATCTACGGGGCCGGAGCCCTCCGCCACCGCCTGTTTTAATTCGCCATGTACCTTCAGGCTGATCTGGGCCTTAGGCGTAGTGCCGGTTTTGCTGCACACCTCCAAGTCCACCAGCTCGTAGTGCTCTGGCACCGTGTGTTCGCTGCCGTGGCTTACTAAGCTGTGCAGGTCTTCATCGAAAATTTCCGTCTTTTTATCGGCCAGAGCCTTAAAGCGTTTGAACACCTCATCCAATTCTTCTTGTGTATCAAAGCTGATGCCCAGCTCTTCATAACGGGCTTTAACCGCCGCTCGGCCGGAGAGCTTGCCGAGCACCAGTTTATTGGTATGCCAGCCCACATCCTCCGCGCGCATAATTTCATAGGTTTCCCGGTGTTTCAGTACGCCATCCTGGTGAATGCCCGATTCATGGGCAAAGGCATTCGCCCCCACTATGGCCTTATTTGGCTGCACGGCAAACCCGGTAATGCTGGACACCAGGCGGGAGGTAGCCACTATGTGTTCGGCGTTGATGCGCGTTTCCACCGGAAACACATCCTTGCGGGTGCGCACGGCCATAACAATTTCTTCCAGGGCCGCATTGCCCGCCCGCTCACCCAGGCCATTGATGGTGCATTCCACCTGGCGTACACCATTCATCACGGCGCTCAAAGAGTTGGCCACCGCCAGGCCCAAATCGTTGTGGCAGTGGGTGGAGAAAATGGCCTTATCTGCATTGGGCACCGCTTCAATAAGCCGTTTGAACATGGCGCCATAGGCGGCAGGCTCCCCATAACCCACTGTATCCGGCACGTTTATGGTGCTGGCGCCGGCATTAATAGCGGCCTCAACAATGCGGCACATAAACTCAAATTCCGAGCGACTGCCGTCTTCCAAAGAAAATTCCACGTCGTCGGTGTACTGGCGGGCATGTTTAATGGCCCGCACGGCTTGCTCCAATACCTGATCCGGCTGCATTTGCAGCTTGTATTGCATGTGAATGGGTGAAGTGGCAATAAAGGTGTGAATACGCGAGGCGTTGGCCCCTTTGAGGGCTTCGCCTGCGCGGTCGATATCGCCGAGCACGGCGCGGGCCAGGCTACAGACGCGGGAGTCTTTCACCGCCCGAGCCACCGCCTGTACCGCCGCAAAATCACCGGGGCTTGCGATGGCAAAACCGGCTTCAATCACATCAACCCGCAGTTTTTCCAGCATTTTGGCGATGCGAACTTTTTCGTCTTTAGTCATGGAAGCGCCAGGGCTCTGCTCGCCATCGCGCAAAGTGGTATCGAAAATTACAAGGTGTTGTTTGCTCATAAAAGTTGGGCGCAGCCGATCCAAAAGGCCGCCATTCTAACCAAAATTGGCCGGGGCCGGACAGCACAGGCTGCAGTGATTGTGAAGACGGATGGGTTGCGCAAGCTTTAGCGGCAGATGCCGGTGGTGTGAAGCGTGTTGTTATTTGGGGCGGAAGCTTTAAGCCCCGCAGTATTTAAAAGCGGAAATTCCAGCCTATTTGGGCCGAATGCTTGGAGACGCGCAGATTGTAATCCCCCAAAATGCCCACCAGCGCTGTATGCTCCACCGCGTGCTTATCCGGCTCACCGGGGATGAGGCTTTGCATGGCCAAGTCGTAATAAGTGGCGAGGGTAATCGCTACCACGCGGTTGGCGGCGGCGCTATTTACCTTGGTGTTGTCTTCAGTGCTGTTGAGCCAGTAATGATTGAGCAGGCGCACCTCGCTGCTCATACTGCTATCGAGGGTATTGGCAACGGACTCCAGCACCATATCGTTATCCATTTGCCGGATGGGAATAAATTGAATTTTCTTTAATTGATCGGCAGCACCACAAAAAATAGATCGATCAGCGCGGCATGTATTTGCATAACACACCAAAATTGCACCGCAAATTACTGAGCCTATTTTCAGTTGATACCACTTGCACACCACATTATTCACCGTCTTTTTTCGTGTTCAAACCAGTAGGGTGCCGCGCTAAAACAGGCGGCGTTCCCTGCTTCTTAAGAATGGTTCAGCTCAGGCGATAAAAGTAGCGTGGAGAGTTAGAATAATTTTTCTGGATTGATATAAAACCTATAACCACTTAGCGCAAAATGATGGGCTTTATGATGGGAATAATATTTTTATCCATTCTTCATAACTATATTCGGCCAAATACTGATAGAGAAAAATCATGCATCGAATGGCGTGTTGCTTAAAGAACCTTGAATAGTTTTCTATTGCAGCTTTTACAGTTTGCTCCAAAAGGCCCGCACCAAAGGGCTTTTTAAGCGCTTTTCCAACACGCATACACCCACCTCATAGGGTTTAATATCCGGCTGAATGCAGAACAAACGCACCTGCTGGGCTAAAGGGCTATTGTCTACCACCACTTTAGGCACTAAGCCTACGCCAAATCCCAAACTCACCATGCTCACAATCGCCTCATGGCCACCCACCTGGGCCTGGATTAAGGGCCGGATACCTAAATGGGCAAACCAGCGGTCAATGCGCGCCCGCCCGACACCCTGCTCGGGCAATATCAGGGGTAATTCGAGCCAATTTATGTCCTCAGGTGTGCGCTCGGCGGTATGGGTGGGTTCAATAAAAACCAGCGGCGACTGGGTAATGGCTTTAAATACTATGCCCTGCCGTAACAGGTCCGGCCGCGCGGCGATGGCCACATCTTCCCGGCCTTGGGAAATCCGCTCTAACGCCTGGGCGTGATCGCCGGTATGCAACAAGAAACGGATGTGCGGGTGGTCTTGGCGAAATTGCGCGAGGATTTCATGTAAAAAGCTGTAGCTCGCGGTGACTGAACAATAAATACTGATATCGCCTTTTAACACATCGCTGGCTTGCATTAACTCCTGCTGCAAGCTGGAAAACTCGGCCAAAGTACTTTTGGCATATTCATAACAGCGCTTACCTGCGTCCGTAAGCTGTACGCTGCGGTTGTTGCGCACAAACAAAGCCACCTTGAACTCCTGCTCTATTTGCGTGATGACCCGGCTTAAGGTCGATGGGCTCATATGGAGTTGGTCGGCCGCTCGGCTAAAGTTGAGGGTTTCCGCCAGTACCAGCAGCGCTTTGAGTTTATCTGTATCCATAGTGTGGTTTTATAA
Source organism: Cellvibrionaceae bacterium (assembly GCA_035338675.1). Taxonomy (GTDB): domain Bacteria; phylum Pseudomonadota; class Gammaproteobacteria; order Pseudomonadales; family Cellvibrionaceae; genus CAMCXE01. The sequence goes on along the minus strand of DAOQGS010000144.1, from coordinate 2,038 downwards.
ATTGCAATAAATGATTGCGAATATATCATTTTACGGAACACTAGCCAGGTTCTACACTGCCACCAAATCACTCCAGAGGACACGCTCATGCACGTTTATTACGACAAAGATTGCGATTTATCGATTATCCAAAACAAGAAAGTAGCCATCATCGGCTACGGCTCCCAAGGCCACGCCCATGCCAACAACCTGAAAGATTCCGGTGTAAGTGTGGTTGTGGGTTTGCGCCCGGGTTCGCCCACTGCGCAAAAAGCGGAGGCTGCGGGCCTTGCGGTTAAATCTGTACCTGAAGCCGTTGCCAGCGCCGATGTAGTGATGATCCTCACTCCCGATGAATTTCAAAAGCAACTCTACCGCGATGAAATCGAGCCTAACCTGAAAAAAGGCGCCACTCTGGCCTTTGCTCACGGCTTTGCCATTCACTACAACCAAGTGGTACCGCGCGCCGACCTCGACGTTATCATGATTGCACCTAAGGCCCCCGGCCACACCGTGCGCTCCGAATTCGTTAAAGGCGGCGGCATCCCTGACCTGATTGCTATCTATCAAGACGCCACCGGCAACGCCAAAAAGCTCGCGCTCTCCTATGCAGCCGGTGTGGGCGGTGGACGCACCGGCATCATCGAAACAACCTTTAAAGACGAAACCGAAACCGACCTGTTCGGTGAACAGGCCGTATTGTGCGGCGGCACGGTTGAGTTAGTAAAAATGGGCTTTGAAACCCTCGTTGAAGCGGGTTACGCCCCTGAGATGGCCTACTTTGAATGTCTGCACGAGCTTAAATTGATCGTTGATTTGATGTACGAAGGCGGTATCGCCAACATGAACTACTCCATCTCCAATAATGCGGAGTACGGTGAGTACGTGACCGGGCCCAAAGTGATCAACGAAGAATCCCGCAAGGCCATGCGTGCAGCCCTTAAAGACATTCAACAGGGCGAATACGCCAAGAAATTTATCCTCGAAGGCGCCGCCAACTACCCATCCATGACCGCATGGCGTCGCAACAATGCAGCTCATCCCATTGAACAAGTGGGTGCCAAATTGCGCGGCATGATGCCCTGGATTCAAGCCAACAAGATTGTTGATAAAAGCAAAAACTAGGAGTAACTTCCCGTCGGCCCGCCGCCGAGCCTCAGGTCGGTGCGGGTCGATAGATTCCAAAAACGCGGCTGTGGCCGCGTTTTTCATTGGTGACATGCGGAAAATTCCTATGACAGATCCCAATCCAGTCGAGCCATCTCAAGAGGCTGACAATACAAACCAGCCTCCAGCCTCTTTGCAGATACCCATCGACGAGCACTTTGAAAATGTCTCCCAAAATGGCAAAACCGTGCGCCGCAAAGGCGTGTATCTTTTACCAAATCTAATCACAACAGCAGCGCTTTTCTCGGGCTTCTATGCAATTTTGGCGGGTGTGAATGGGCGCTTTGAGCAGGCGGCCATCGCGATTTTTGTCGCGCAATTATTGGATGGTTTTGACGGTCGTGTGGCGCGATTGACCAATACCACCAGCGCATTTGGTGTGCAATACGACAGCCTCTCGGACATGGTGTCCTTTGGTGTGGCGCCAGCCGTTGTAATGTTCGCATGGGGGCTAGAACCGCTTGGAAAGCTTGGCTGGGCGGCAGCATTTGCCTACGCCGCCTGTGCGGCACTGCGCTTGGCGCGTTTTAATACGCAAGTTGATACGGTGGACAAGCGCTATTTTGTTGGCCTAGCTAGCCCTGCCGCAGCGGCGCTGATGGCCTCTACCGTGTGGTTGTTCAATGAGGATCAACCCAGCGCCCAATTCTCCTTGCTCCTGGCTGTTATGACCGTTATGGCCGCTCTCTTGATGGTGTCTAATATCCGTTACAACAGTTTTAAGGGCTTGGGCCTTAAAGGGCGAGTGCCTTTCATTGCGATGTTGGCGGTAGTTTTAGGTTTTGTTGTTATCACCATTAAGCCTGCTCTCGCACTTCTGAGTATTGCTTTAGCCTATGCCGCTTCAGGCCCGGTTTTTTGGGTGAAAAATAGATCAAATAGCACGGAAAAC
>DAOQGS010000143.1:0-7746 GCA_035338675.1 Cellvibrionaceae bacterium | reverse complement strand
TTTATGCTTGGCAAACAAGGCGCGAAACCTAAGTGGACAAAATACCCCCCGTACCATAAAATGCGCCCCCAGTTCGGGCCGAGTGCCCGCTTGGTGCCAGCCTTAGTAAGGCATTAGCTGTATTAGGCGCCGAGATATTCATTAGAGCGAGGTGGAGCGCGCAGTTGCACCTCGCTTTTTTACAACCCGACATTTCATCGCACCGGCGCTTCAGTTTTACTGCGGCCTCGGTTTTGTGCGCACCTGAGATTTAGTGGAACTGCCTGTAAAGGCAGTACTCGTAAAGCAATACCCGTAATCGCGTGGGCTTTTTTAAGCCTTGCGCTTGGCTGGAGGACAAGATTTTGACAACTGGGCTCAATAAACCCGCAATTTTGGTGTTGGAAGATGGCAGTGTGTTCCGGGGGAAATCCATCGGGGCACCTGGGGTATCTGTAGGGGAGGTGGTGTTTAATACCGCTATGACCGGATATCAGGAAATCCTCACCGATCCTTCTTACGCCGAGCAAATTGTTACGCTCACCTATTCCCATATAGGTAATGTGGGCGCTAATAGTGAAGATGAAGAATGCGCCCGCATTTGGGCCAAGGGCCTGGTAATCCGCGATTTATCCATGCTGCCCAGCAACTTTCGCAGCGCCTTAAGCCTGGATGCCTACCTACGCAAACACAATATCCTGGGTATTGCCGATATAGACACCCGCCGTTTAACTCGCATCCTGCGGGATAAGGGCGCGCAAAATGGCTGCATCATGGCGGGCAAGGTGGATGAGTCCGCCGCCCTTGCTAAGGCTCGCAGCTTTGCCGGTTTGAATGGTTTGGATCTGGCTAAAGTGGTCACCACTGAAAAAAGCTTCCGCTGGGAGGCGGGCTCCTGGCAGTTGGGTACAGGTTTTAGCACCCTGCCTGAGGGGGAGCGCTTTAAGGTAGTGGCCTATGACTTTGGCGCCAAGCGCAATATTTTGCGTATGTTGGTGGATCGCGGTTGTGAGCTTACTGTTGTGCCTGCCAAAACCCCGGCCAGTGAAGTATTGGCGCTCAACCCCGACGGTGTGTTTCTCTCCAATGGCCCTGGGGACCCGGCGCCGTGCGATTACGCCATTGAGGCAATCAAAGCTATCTTAGAGGCCAATGTGCCGGTGTTTGGCATTTGTTTGGGGCACCAGTTATTGGCCCTCGCCTCCGGCGCTAAAACCCTCAAAATGAAATTCGGCCACCACGGCGGCAACCACCCGGTGCAGGATTTAAAAACCGGCAAGGTGTTAATTACCAGCCAAAACCACGGCTTTGCGGTGGATGAAGCGAGCCTACCTGCCAACCTGGTAGCCACTCATAAATCTCTGTTTGATGGCTCCTTGCAGGGGATTGCGCGCACGGATAAGCCTGCGTTTAGTTTCCAAGGCCACCCTGAGGCAAGCCCAGGCCCCCAGGATGCGGCCGGTTTGTTTGATCACTTTATTGATTTAATGCGCGCGCGCCGCTAATGCGCGCCCTTATTTGCACTGACTTTTGCCCCGACTTTTGCCGCTAATTAGCTAGACGACTGACATGCCAAAACGTACCGATTTAAAAAGCATCTTGATCATAGGCGCAGGCCCCATTGTGATTGGCCAGGCCTGTGAGTTTGACTACTCAGGTGCCCAGGCCTGTAAGGCCCTGCGAGAAGAGGGCTACCGCGTCATCCTGGTGAACTCCAACCCCGCCACCATCATGACTGACCCCGCTATGGCGGATGCCACCTACATCGAGCCCATCACCTGGCAATCGGTGGAGCAAATTATTATCAAAGAGCGCCCGGACGCCATATTGCCCACCATGGGTGGCCAAACGGCCCTTAACTGCGCCCTGGCTCTGCACGATAACGGCGTATTGGCCAAATACAATGTGGAGCTGATCGGCGCCAAACAAGAGGCCATTCACAAGGCGGAAGACCGCAACTTGTTTGATAAAGCCATGAAGGCCATCGGCCTTGAGTGCGCCCGCGCCCGCATAGTGCACAGCCTGGCGGAAGCCTTGGAAGTGCCGAAAGAATTTGGCTTTCCGGTAATTATCCGCCCCTCCTTTACCATGGGCGGCTCCGGCGGCGGTATCGCCTATAACTGGGAAGAGTTTGAAGAAATCTGCCTGCGCGGTTTGGATTTATCCCCCACCCATGAACTGTTAATTGACGAATCCCTGCTCGGCTGGAAAGAGTACGAGATGGAAGTGGTGCGGGATAAAAACGACAACTGCATTATCGTCTGCTCCATCGAAAACTTTGACCCTATGGGTGTGCACACCGGTGACTCTATTACCGTAGCGCCTGCGCAAACCCTGACGGACAAGGAGTACCAAATTATGCGCAACGCCTCCATTGCGGTGCTGCGCGAGATAGGTGTGGAAACCGGCGGCTCCAACGTGCAGTTTGCGGTAAACCCGGAGACGGGCCGTTTAGTTGTAATCGAAATGAACCCGCGGGTGTCGCGCTCGTCGGCCCTGGCCTCTAAAGCTACCGGGTTCCCCATTGCCAAAGTGGCGGCCAAGCTGGCGGTGGGTTACACATTGGATGAGCTGCAGAATGATATTACTGGCGGCGCCACACCGGCCTCCTTCGAGCCGTCCATTGATTATGTGGTCACTAAAATCCCGCGTTTTACCTTCGAAAAATTTGGCGATGCCGATGCCCGTTTAACCACCCAGATGAAATCCGTGGGTGAGGTGATGGCGATCGGCCGCAACTTCCAGGAATCCCTGCAAAAAGCCCTGCGCGGTTTGGAGGTAGGCTCCTGTGGTTTTGAGAGCAAAATCGACTGGGAAGACCCAGCCAATGCCGTCACCATCCGCCATAACCTCACCACCCCCGGCGCCGACCGCCTGTGGTACGTGGGGGATGCCTTCCGCTCCGGCATGAGCCTAGAGGAAGTATTTGCCGCCTCAAAAATCGACCCTTGGTTTTTAGTGCAGATAGAAGACCTGATTAAAGAAGAACAAACCCTGCTGGGTGCGGGTTTGGATGCACTCAATGCCGAGCGGTTGTACAGCCTAAAGCGCAAAGGGTTTTCCGATAAGCGCCTGGGGTTACTGCTGGGTGTGGGTGAAAAAGCTGTGCGCCACCACCGGCAGAATCTGGGTATTCGCCCCGTGTATAAGCGCGTGGATACCTGCGCGGCGGAATTTGCCACCGACACCGCTTATATGTACTCCACCTACGATGAGGAGTGTGAAGCGGCGCCCTCTGGGCGGGATAAAATTATGGTGCTCGGCGGCGGCCCCAACCGCATCGGCCAGGGCATTGAGTTTGACTACTGCTGTGTGCACGCAGCTCTCGCCGCCCGCGAAGATGGCTTTGAAACCATCATGGTGAACTGTAACCCTGAAACCGTCTCCACCGATTACGACACCTCCGACCGCCTCTATTTTGAGCCGGTTACCTTAGAAGATGTGTTGGAGATTGTGCACAAAGAAAAACCCAAAGGGGTGATTGTGCAATTCGGCGGCCAGACGCCGCTGAAACTCGCCCGCGCCCTAGAGGCGGAAGGCGTGCCTATTATCGGCACCAGCCCTGAGTCCATTGACCGGGCGGAGGATCGCGAGCGCTTCCAGCAGATGATCGAAAAGCTTGGCCTTAAACAGCCTGCCAATGCCATTGTGCGCTCTTTGGAAGAGGCCGTCAGTGTGGCCGATTCCGTCGGTTACCCGCTGGTGGTGCGCCCCTCCTATGTATTGGGCGGCCGCGCTATGGAGATTGTGTACTCCGAGAAAGAGCTGCGCACTTATATGCGCGATGCGGTAAAAGCCTCCGACGATGCGCCGGTATTGCTCGATCACTTCCTCAATAACGCCATCGAGGTGGATATTGATGCGGTATCGGACGGTAAAGATGTGGTCATCGGCGGCATCATGCAGCATATCGAGCAGTGCGGCGTGCACTCCGGTGACTCCGCCTGTTCTCTGCCGCCTTATTCCCTGCCGGAAGAGGTGCAAAATGAGATGCGCGCCCAGGTGAAAAAAATGGCCCTGGAGCTTGAGGTAGTGGGTTTGATGAACGCTCAGCTGGCCTACCAAGACGGCGAGGTGTATATCATTGAGGTGAACCCCCGCGGTTCGCGCACCGTACCGTTTGTGAGCAAATGCATCGGCGTGTCTTTAGCCAAAGTCGCCGCCCGCTGCCAGGCCGGTAAAACCCTTGCCGAGCAGGGCTTTACCCAAGAAATTATCCCTAAGTATTTCTCGGTAAAAGAGGCGGTATTCCCGTTTAATAAATTCCCCGCCGTAGACCCAATCTTGGGGCCGGAAATGAAATCCACCGGGGAGGTGATGGGGGTGGGCGATACCTTTGCCGAAGCCTTTGCCAAAGCGCAAACCGGTGCCGGCTCGCGCATCCCCACCGAGGGCACGGTGTTTATCAGCGTGCGGGATTTTGATAAAGAACACGCGGTCATCGTTGGTAAAGAGCTGGCGGATTTAGGCTTTAAACTAGTGGCCACCCGTGGCACTGCCAGCCGCTTAGAAGCAGCGGGCTTAAGTGTTGCGGTGGTGAATAAAATGGGCGAGGGCAGGCCAAACGTGGTGGATATGATTAAAAACCGCGAAATTGACTTGGTAATTAACACCACCGAAGGCAAACAGGCGATTAAAGACTCTGCCAGTATTCGCCGCAGTGCGGAGAATTCCCGCACCTATTACACCACGACAATTGCTGCTGCCACTGCATTATGTATGGCGCTGCGCTTTGGGCAATCCCAACAGGTGCGCCGTTTACAAGAATTACATGAGGGTATTGTGTAATGTCATTTCAAAAATTCCCAATGACCGTGCAGGGTGAACAGAAACTGCGCGAAGAATTAGACCATTTAAAAAAGGTTGAGCGGCCGCGTATTGTGCAGGCCATTGCTGAAGCTCGCGAGCATGGCGATTTAAAAGAAAATGCCGAATACCACGCCGCCCGTGAGCAGCAGAGTTTTTGTGAGGGGCGCATTCAAGAAATTGAAGGCAAACTTTCTAACGCCCAGGTGATTGACGTGGCCAGCTTGCCGCAAAATGGCAAGGTGGTGTTTGGCGTGACTGTGTCGCTACTTAATGTGGACACAGATAAACACGTGGTATACCAGATTGTGGGTGAAGACGAAGCGGATATTAAGGTGAATAAAATCTCCGTGGGTTCACCCATCGCCCGCGCGCTGATTGGCAAAGAAGAGGGCGAAACCGTGGTGGTGAAAACCCCCGGGGGTGATGTGGAATATGAAATTGAAGAGGTTCGTTATATTTAATTGCCTGGCTTTTTAGTTGACCGCTTTTTGAACCTGATTATTTTAAGGCCATGTGAATGGCCTTTTTTGTGTGTATAAAAATCTATGTCGAATGATGTGCAGCGTCCATTTTATTTGGTGTCCTTAAGTAAATTGACGATTTTGTTTTTTGCCACCCAAGGCGCCTTTGCCTTGGTGTGGTTTTTCCTGCACTGGCAGGCGCAAAATACCACGCAAGCTAAAAAAGTACTCTCAGTGCCGAGGGCTATTTTTAGCATCTTTTATGTGGGGGATTTATGCAACCGCCTGCGCAAGGAGCAGCTGAAACAGGGGGTGGAGTATTTCTGGTCGCCTATGCGGTTAAGTTTTGTATTTGTGGCCGCCTATACATCTGAATTTGCGATTGCCTTGGGTATTCACGAGCAAGTTTTGACAAGCTCCTGGCAGTACCTGGCACTGCTGTTAAATCTGCTGGAATTTTACGTGGTGTATCAGTTTCAGCTGGTGGCCAACCGCGTAATGGGCGACCCTTTTGGCAAGGCCAATAGCACCATTACCCCTATTAATGTGCTGTGGATTGGCTTTGGCATCATTATGTGGATTAATTTATTGCGGGTGTGGTTTGGTGATGCCCCCAGCCCCTAAGAGCGAACGCTATTTATGATGCGATTCAACAGATTTATTGGTGTGGCGCTTTTGATGCTGAGCCAGGCCTGCGCTGCGGCTACCTCTTTGTGGGAGGTGAGTAAAAATAACCGGGTGTTTTATTTGGGCGCGAGCATCAGTGCGCTGAAGCAAAAACATTATCCACTGCCCGCCGAGTTTGACGATGCCTATAAAAAAGCCGCCGTATTGTATGTGGAGCGCGATATTGCAGCAGTAAGTGCGCAGGATTTTAGCGCCCAGGTGATGCAGCGCATGATGTACAGCGACGGCGGCAATTTAAAAAAACAGCTGCGCCCAGAGGTTTACCAACAGTTGGACGCCTATAGCCAAAGTTTAGGCATTCCGGTATTTGGCCTTGCCATGTTTAAACCCGCTTTTAGCATGGTGAGTTTAGCCGCTGCGCAATCGGCCCAGGGTGATTATGTGTACGGCGTGGACACTCATTATTTTTACCAGGCCCAGGAGAGCAAAAAAAACTGGCGGGCTTTAGAAACCACTAACCAACAATTAGAGCTGCTGGACAAGATTAACCAGGAAGAGCCCAACCAAGCGGTTTTATTTATGTTGGACGAGCTTAAAAACATGCCCGCCACCTTAAATAAGCTTGTACCTGCCTGGCGCACTGGCAATCTTGCGGCGGTGGATAGCCTTGGCGCAGGCAAAATGCGTAAACTGACTCCGCAGCTGTACAAAGCTTTGGTGGTGGCGCGCCACAACAATTGGCTGGCGCAGTTTAATAGCATGGTGCAAACCCCTGAGGAGGAACTGGTACTGCTGGATATTATTCATTTTACCGGGCCTGATAGCCTGCTAACCCTGTTAAAAAAGAACGGTTTTAACCTTACCCCCTACCGCAAGACTTAATTAGGCGTATTTTATGATTACCTACTTTTTTTGGTTTACCTTGCTCTCAGTTGTCATCACCATCGGTGTGATTACTTATAAAACCCGTTTTTGGAAAACCGGCGCCGTGGTTGCCGCCGTAGTATTTTTCTCCTCCTGGGCTATGTACCACTTTAAATGGGAGCAAAGCTGGGTGAAAAACCTGGGCGGTACTATGACGATCAGCGTGCCCAAAGGCTTAATTCATTTGGGCACCACCTGGAAAGATGAAAACATGTGGATTGAAAACTACGATCCCAAAACCAATACCTGTTATTTCACCGAATACGCCAAAGGCCATTTATTAGAAGGCCGTGTGGTAATTAAACACTGCAACCCCGCCTTGCCCTCCGCTAACCCTGAGCCTGCTGAAGAACCTATGAGTAGTGAAGAGGCGGCAAAAGACACGGCTACTCAATAAGCATGTTTTTTTGATTTGGGCAGCTACATGGGTTGGCTGCTCAATTTCTCTTTCTCGGCGCTAGATTAATCCTGCCACTGTATTTGCCGTTTCTATTCTACTTGCCGTTTCCATTTTGCTGCTCATTGAATGTTTGCGCCGAGCGGTTTTTTACATCGAACTGTGTGTGACGTTTCCCTGCTGCAATAACCTTAGGAATTTTCGATGACCGGACTCGCCCTGATATTTATCGGTTATTCCCTCCTAGCCGCCATAAGCCTAGCCCTTACACAATTTCGCCCCGCTGGGTACGCCGATGCCGCCCTCCCCCGAGTGATGGGGCTGGTAGTGTTGGCGGCTTTGTTTGTACTGCAAGGGGCGCATTTTGCTTGGTTGTATTACAACCGGCCGTCGGTGGCGGGCGGTTTGTATCAGATAGCCTTGTTTGCAGTTGCGCCGGCCTTTTACCTGTTTAGCCAACAGGTATTAAACCCCGCCGCGCCGCTGGCGGTTACAGGGCGCCTTGCCAGCCATGGGGTGCCGGTGCTGGTGGCTTGGGCTCTGCCCAAT
>DAOQGS010000142.1:0-7772 GCA_035338675.1 Cellvibrionaceae bacterium | reverse complement strand
GCCGCGCATGCCGTAGCGAATGGAGAGGTTGCCTGCCACCATATTGATAATGGCACCGGGCACAAAAAACGGCGAAATGCGCCGGGGGCCTTTGTTGAGCAGGGTGTCATGGGTTTCTTCAATGGAACCCAAACCGCCGATACCCGAGCCGATAATGCAACCGATGCGGTGAGCATTAGCCGGGGTGACTTCTAAACCGGCATCCTCCATCGCCTGAATCCCGGCCACCATGCCGTAGCGAATAAACGGATCCATTTTGCGAGCGTCTTTTTCACTTAGATAAGGCGCTAGATCCAGCTGCTTTACAGGCGCACTAAAGCGCGTGGCGAAAGCAGAAGCATCAAAGGAATCAATCAGTTGGGCACCGCTGGTGCCAGCCAGCAGGGCATGCCAGCTATCTGTAACTGTATTACCCAAGGGACTCACCATCCCCATGCCGGTAATTACCACTCGATTTCGCACGTTGGCCTCACTTCAAATACGTCGTGCCGACGCAGGCCGAACCGCGCCGTAGAACCCAATAACAGACAGCGTCTGCATCCTATTTGAGGGTGGCCGTCAGATTAGGCGCGCCTTGACTTTAGGCCCTAGACACCACCGGACTAATTGCCGCGCCCCAAAAAAACAAAAGCCGTACAGGTACGGCTTTTATACTCACGGGCGGGGCAAAAAACTTACATTAAGCAAGGTGCGTGGTGATGTAGTTAATCGCCAGTTGCACGGTGGTAATTTTCTCTGCTTCTTCATCGGGAATTTCAGTTTCAAATTCTTCTTCTAACGCCATCACCAACTCAACGGTGTCTAAAGAATCCGCGCCTAAATCTTCCACGAAAGAAGCCTCGTTTTTTACTTCCTCTTCTTTAACGCCTAGTTGTTCAGCAACAATTTTTTTGACGCGTTCTTCGATACTGCTCATGTGTGGGTAACTCCTCGTAGCCTTTATTGGAATTGGGCAAAGATAGCCGCCGTCGCTCGATAGTGCTCGCGTCTGGGGTGGCTGACTTGGGCGCGCATTTTAACGGGATTTTTCCCTTTTGTAAGCCTTGCCGGGAAATTTCTTGTGGACGCGCCCCTAAACATTGGTAAATAAACAGCGAAGCGCTCGTCTATTGGCTCATATACATGCCGCCATTGACATGCAGAGTCTCACCGGTGATGTAACTGGCATGGTCCGAAACCAAAAACGCCACTGCATTGGCAATCTCTTGGGGCTGCCCCAAACGCCCCAAAGCCACAGAAGCGCTTAATTGCGCCTTTTGCGCCTCGGGCAGATCCCGGGTCATATCAGTTTCGATAAAGCCGGGCGCAACCGCATTAACTGTGATGTTGCGCGAGCCAATTTCTTTTGCCAACGAACGGGTAAATCCCATTACGCCCGCCTTGGTGGCCGAGTAATTGGTTTGCCCGGCATTGCCCATAGCGCCCACCACCGAAGCAATATTTACAATTCGCCCCCAACGCTGTTTCATCATGCCGCGCAGGCAGGCTTTACTTAATCGGTACACAGCGCTGAGGTTAGTGTTAATCACATCAAACCACTCTTCATCGCTCATACGCATCAACAAATTGTCCTTGGTAATGCCCGCATTGTTTACCAGTACCGCTACCGGGCCGTGCGAGGCGGCAATTTCCGCCACCAAAGCCTCCACCGATTCGCCATCAGTTACGTTCAGCACTTTGCCAACGCCGTTTATTTTGGCTTCGGCAAAACGCTCTGTGATGGCACTGGCACCGGCCTCGCTGGTGGCCGTTCCCACCACGAATAAACCGCTGTTGCCCAAAGCTTCAGCAATAGCCGCGCCAATACCTCGGCTGGCACCGGTCACCAGTGCTACTTTCTGTTCTGACATGTGGTTTGCATCCTAAATAAACAATAAAAAGGGAATTGGATTGGCTAAAACTACTGCTGAAAATGCGCCAGGGCCGCTTGCCAGCGGGCCGAGTCGTCCGTTGCCAAAAGCGTTAAACCCTTGTGAATACGCTTGTTTAAGCCGGACAAGACACGGCCCGGGCCTACCTCAACCGTCGTATCAACGCCCTGCTCCACCGCATACACAATGGACTCAACCCAGCGCACCGGCGAGTAGATCTGCTCAATCATCAAGGCTTTGAGATTGGCAGGGTCCGCCTCAGGACGGGCGGTGAGATTGTGAATGACGGGGATTTCAGGAGCGGCAAAGGCAACCGCCGCCAAGTCTTTAGCCAGTCGCTCAGCAGCCGGTCGCATCATAGCGGTATGAAATGGCGCACTTACCGGCAACAACATCGTCTTGCTGGCACCCAACTCATTGGCGCTCGCCATAGCCGCATCCACCGCAGCATTTTCACCGGCGATAACAACCTGGCCGGGGGAATTAAAATTCACCGGCACCACAATGCCCAGTTCGCTGGCCTGTCGACAGGCTTGTTCGACCTTGGCATCGTCCAGGCCCAATATCGCCGCCATGGCGCCAACACCCGCAGGCACTGCCTCCTGCATGTATTGGCCGCGCAGGCGCACCAAACGCACCGCATCGGTAAAAGACACCACACCGGCCGCAACCAGCGCCGACCACTCACCCAAACTGTGGCCAGCCAAAAAACTCGGCCTGAAACTGCTGCGGGCAAGCCAAGCGCGCCAAAGAGCAATGCTTGCGGTTAACAATGCAGGCTGAGCCTGCTCAGTAAGGTTTAGCCGCTCCTGGGGGCCTTCGCTCACCAATTGCCACAAGTCATAACCTAATACCTCCGAACTTTCGGCGAAGGTTTGCGCCACTTCGGGCAGTTCAGCCGCCAAACCCGCCAACATTCCCACCTGCTGGGAACCCTGCCCCGGAAAAACAAATGCGCTCTTAGACACAACAACACCCTAAATTAATCTGAGCCGACGGCTCGATAGGCTACATTCAACGCGGCAAGAAAACCTTCTTGATCCGCCCCTCCGTGGCTTTTCACCACCACGCCATTAACCCCCAACAGCAGTGCGCCATTTAGGCGCGCAGGATGCAACTGCCTGCGCACACGGCCAAACACACCGCGACAAAACAAGGCCAACAGGCGCCGCCAAGGGGATGCCGAAAACTCCCGCCGCACCACACTCAACACAGTGGCCGCAGCGGCTTCGGCGGATTTTAAAACCATATTGCCAACCAAGCCTTCACACACCACCACATCAGCGGCGCCAGCAAACAAACCGGCGGGCTCGACAAACCCCACATACTCAAATTCACTGCTGATTTTTAAGCGCTGCGCGGCCGCTTTTACTTCCAGTGGACCTTTTTCATCCTCTTGCCCCAGGTTAAGTAGCGCCACCGTGACCGGACGCTTTAACACTCTGCGGGCCTGCTGGGCGCCCAAGTGGGCATATTCAACCAGTCGATCCGCATCCGGCGCCAGCACTCCGCCTAAATCCAGCAACCACGTGGCGCCAATGGCGGTGGGCACCGCTGTGCATAACACCGGGCGGGTAACGCCTGCGCGGATTCCCAACAGATGGGCCGCCAACATCACCAACCCCCCGGTATTCCCTGCACTGACACAGGCTTGGGCGGCGCCGTCGCGCAGCTGCACCAGGGCCTGCCCCATACTGGAGGCCTGTTTGTGGCGCAGCACTTGAGTAGGATTATCGGCGGGAAGAACAGCCAGCGGGCACATCACCAAACGCAACCGCGCGGGGCACGCAAACGGTGCGGCAAAGGACTCTACGACAAATAAATCAATTTCAGCGCGCGGTTGCTGCTGCAAAAAAATACAGCACGCCTCAAACGCAAGACGGGGACCAAAGTCCCCGCCCATGCCATCTACGGCAATCCTGACCGCTGCGGCCAAGCTTACTCTTCGTCTTTAGAAGCAGTAATTTTGCGACCGCGGAAAAAACCATCTGGAGTCATGTGGTGACGCAGATGTTTCTCACCGGTGGCGGCATCGACTGACAAGGTTTGTGCAGTCAACGCATCGTGAGAGCGGCGCATGCCACGACGTGAACGCGATTTTTTATCCTGTTGAACGGCCATTAAAGTACTCCTACAACACTGGTTGAAAATTAGTTAGTGAGTGATCCTTTCAAGCGTGCAAGCACCTGAAAGGGATTATTGTGTTTGCCCGGCTCCACCACCACTTTCGGCGCTAGAGCTGAGCGATCCATACAGTCGTAATCGTGCGTGGGCACGAGAGGTAGAGCGAGCAACAACTCTTCCTCGATAATTTCATAAAGGTCTGCCTGATCCTGCGCCACCACCCAAGGTTCGTACTCAGACGGCAACAGCTTGGCGTCATCCTCGCTCCACACCATAGCCAGAGATACCTCCCCGCCCAGATGCAATTCAACAGGCTCCAAACAGCGCTGGCACTGCATAACCACACGGCCCTTAAATTGGCCAGTCACTATGCGGTGTTTGGTCTCAGCCACCGAAAACTTAAGATCTGCCGCAACTGAGTGGACGGCCAGAGCCATTCCAGCCAAACGCTGCAGACTATCAGCGGGAATCTCCCCCGCCACCTGCAGGCCGTGCTGCGCGAACTTACGCGGTTCGATAAGACGAGGAACCATGGGGCAGAACCACCCTAAAAATAAGCGCGGCATCATATTGGCATCCACTGCCCGTGTCAAAGAAAACCTAGCCTCTGCCCGCGCATTTAACCTAAAAAACCCTCCCAGCCTGTTAGGATTGCGCTTTTTTTGCAAACTTATGACAGATTCTCCTATGCCACCTATTGTGCTCGCCTCCAGCTCCAGCTACCGCAAAGCCCTCCTATCCCGCTTAATGCTGCCGTTCAACACCGTGCAACCGGACATAGATGAAACCCCTCAAGCCTGCGAAAGCCCGCAAGCATTGTGTGAACGCTTGAGCCGCGCCAAGGCCGCTGCCGTAAGCGGCCAATACTCGCAGGCCATAGTCATAGGCTCCGATCAGGTCGCAGCCCTAGGGACCCAGCTGCTCGGCAAACCGGGTAATCGAGCGCGCGCTTTTGACCAACTAACCAACTGCAGCGGCCGCCCAGTCGATTTTTTCACAGGCCTTTGTGTGCAACTAGGCGGCACCCAGTTATTTCACCTGGCTCACACCCGCGTGCACTTTCGCACACTCACCCCAGCGGAAATTAACCGCTATATAGATGTTGAGATGCCCTTGGACTGCGCGGGCAGTTTCAAAGCGGAGGGGCTGGGCATCTGTTTATTCGACAGGATTACCAGCAGCGACCCTACCGACTTAATTGGCCTGCCACTCATAGCGCTTACTCGCATGCTTAGAGAAGTGGGCGTTAACCCGCTCATCGCCACAGCTTAGGTAGCTGCAGCTCGCGCCAAAATCCAATCCACCACCAGAGTGAATTGGTCGGTAACCAGGGCCGGTTTATGCGCATGCAGACGCTCAGCCTCATGGGCGCCATACGCCAGCCCCAGGCTCGGCATATTCAAAGCGGCCGCCATGGCCAGGTCGTATTCGGTGTCGCCCACCATCACCGCACCGGCGGGCGCGGCAGCTAATTCGGCCAAAATCTGTTGCAACATTAAGGGGTTTGGCTTAGAGGCCGTTTCGTCGGCACAGCGGGTCGCCGCAAAGCGCTCTTGCCAACCGAGCATGGCCAACATGCGATTGAGCCCCTTGCGGCTTTTGCCTGTGGCCACCGCCAGGGCAATATTGGCCGCCTCCAGACGCTGCAAACCCTCCTCAACCCCGGCGAACAAATTACAGGGGCTTGTATCTTCATGGATAAAAATCTGCGAATAGCTACTGCGCAGCTGCTCGGCCTGTGCAGCATCGATATAGGGATAGAGTGTGCGCACGGCCTCCGGCAAACCTAGGCCGATAATATTAGCGATGGCTCTATCGCCCAGCACCTCAAGGCCCACCCGGCTGGCTGCCTGCTGCATACAGGTAATGATTTTGCCAGTGGAATCCATCAAGGTGCCATCCCAATCAAATATCGCGATCATCACTGCCCCCCGAATGCATCAAGGGCGCGCAAAACTGCAGTTAAATCCTCTGGCAGCGGCGCCTCCAACGTCAAAGCGGCCCCATCAGGCAATACCAGATCCAGGCGGGCGGCGTGCAAGAACAGACGGCGGCAACCCGCACTGCGGAACCGGCTATTAACCTCTGCCAATCCATATTTTTCATCACCAATCAGCGGACAGCCGGCATATTGCGCATGCACACGAATTTGATGGGTGCGCCCGGTAATGGGCTTTGCCTCCACCAAAGTGCACTGCGCAAAAGTATGCACAATGTTAAATTCCGTAAGAGAGGGCTTGCCTTGGGCAGCCACCTTTACAAAGCGCTCCTGATTGATCTCGCCACTTTTGAGCAGCGGCGCGTTCACCTGGGTGCGATGCTTCGGCCAAAGCCCCTGCACCAAAGCCAAATAAGTTTTTTGGATGGTGCCGCGCTCGCGCAGACAATTTTGCAAATAGGTCAGCACACTGCGCTTGCGTGCCACCATTACCAGGCCGGATGTTTCCCGATCCAGCCTGTGCACCAATTCCAAATAACCTTGGTTGCCCGGCAGCTGCCGCAGGGACTCTATCAGCCCCAGGCTCACCCCGCTGCCCCCGTGGACGGCCAAACCACTGGGTTTGTTAACCACCAGCAGGCCGTTGGCGTCATAAATAATAGAGGCCAATAAATGTTGCTTAAGGCCCTCACCCACAGGTACTACGGCCTGCTCCTGGCTCAGCCGCATAGGCGGCACACGCACCGAATCTCCGGTTTTTAGCCGCGTATCCGGCTGCACCCGCCCCTTATTAACCCGCACCTCGCCTTTGCGAATCACTCGATAAACCAACGACTTTGGCGCCCCCTTTAAACGGGACAACAAATAATTATCCAGCCGCTGGCCATCTTCATTATCAGTTACCTGAAAATACTGAACCGTCACACCGCCCGCCATTAAATTCACACTGTTTAACGGCGCGCAGTGTAGCTCGGTGGGAGGTGCAAACCCAGCACGCAGTGCAGGCTAGCGAAATAGCCAACTGCATTGGTTTGTATAGCGGTCAACCAGGTGCTATAGTCAGCGGGTCTTCAACTGTAGGTGAAGCGTTGCGCAATGGTGCAACGGAATTTGACCCACCCTGTTGTTGATACCAAACGAGTTTTAAACCGGCTTCCATGCGAATTTTTGAAGCCTAATTGCGCCGCACGATGAGTGCGTTAGCACAGAACATTAAGAATAAAACAACCAAGAATATTAAGGCCCACCGCCACTGCAACCGTTTTTAGGCGATGGGAATAGCAAACCCCAAGTTAAGTCCTCGACGCCATCGTCTTATAATCGTCCGCTGTTGCGGCGCCTTAGCTCACTAAAGACACGCTGATCTTAGTATTCCTGGCCTAACCAAAGTCGGTCCTTGAGGTTGCTTCGCAAAGAAGCTAGGCCCGCCCCACTGGTACATTCGTTTTCACGGCCACCGGTTGCCGTTCTTAATCTGTTCTCGCTAGCGGCTTGTTACCGGCTTAGCTTTCTGAGAGCACATCATGACCAAAAGAATGTTAGTAAACGCCACCCAAGCGGAAGAAATCCGCGTTGCCCTGGTGGACAATCAGCGCCTGTACGACCTTGATATCGAAAGCCGTCAGCGCGAACAGAAAAAAGCCAATATCTATAAAGGAAAAATCACCCGCGTTGAACCCTCCCTAGAAGCCGCTTTTGTTGACTACGGCGCTGAGCGCCACGGCTTTTTACCCTTAAAAGAAATCTCCCGCGAATATTTCGCCCGCTCTGAGCGCGATGGCGACGGCCGCACCCGCATTAAAGACCTCATCAAGGAAGGCACCGAAGTTATTGTGCAG
>DAOQGS010000141.1:4735-7791 GCA_035338675.1 Cellvibrionaceae bacterium | reverse complement strand
ATGGGCCTGGCCGGATCCAAGCCCGCCTCGATAATCCGCCCTAGAGCATCCTCGCGGATGCGATAGCCCCGCGCTGGATCGTATAACTCGGACCATTCCAAATGGCGCGCGCCCGGAATATGGCCGGTATAGGTAGCCGCCCGCAGCCAACCTTGATACTCACCCAGGCTGCGGGCGTCCCAGATTTGTGTGCTGCTGTAGCGGCCCAGCAACTGATCCAACTCCACGCGGCAGGCGGGCTGTAATTGGCGGGGAATAGGGGAAATCGCCTGGGGTTGGTGAATCGTCTGTTCAAGGGCGATACCGTCACTTAACAAAGCGCGCACACCGCCGTTGAGGTAATAGGCCGGGCTGTGGCCGATTAAATCCAAGGTCCACAGCAGGCGCCCCGCCCAGCCGCCGCCCTCATCATCCATCACCAACACAGGCCGCTCAGGGTAAAGCCCTAAGCAATCGAACAGACGATTGAGCTCGCTGATATGCGGGGGTTTACCCGGCACCGGGGCGGTACCGCAGAGTAAAAACTGCGGCGGCAACCAGAGGGCACCAGGCCAGTGGCCCGCCTCGTATTGGGCTTGGCTGGAGCAATCCAGAATTAGGGTCTCAGGCGGAAGGCGCTCGGCCTCGGCAGGTTCAAGCACCCAGGCAGCCAATGAGGCTCGGGCGGTGGAGAGGGATAGGGTCATGGTGTGGATGTCTTAGGCGTGGTCAAACTTTGGCTGGCCAAAATTTGCTGGTAACTGGCAAAGCGTTCAGAGCTGATAACACCCTCCTCCCGCGCGTGCAGCAGGGCGCAACCCGGATCCTGCTGATGTAAACAATTGCGAAACTTACACTGCCCCAAAAAGCCTTCAAACTCCACAAAGCCCTGGGCCACCTGCTCCGGGCTTAAATGCCCCAAGCCAAACTCGCGAATACCCGGCGAATCGATACAGGCACCGCCGCCGGCAAAATGGTACAGGCGCGCATGGGTGGTGGTGTGGCGCCCTTTGGCCACACCCTCGGACAACTCGCCAATTTTTATCTGCTCATCAGGCAGGAGCGCCTGCAGCAGGGAGGATTTCCCCACCCCTGACTGCCCCACCAAAATACTTGTGCCCTCTGCCAACACCCGCTGCAAAGGTTCCAGGCTGTTGGCAGCTTGGGCGGAAACCTTAAGGCAGGTGTAGCCTAGGGCCTCGTAACTGGCAGCAAGGGCCAGCATGGGGTGGTCGGGGACTAATAAATCGCTTTTGTTTAAAACCAATACAGGCCGAATGTCCAGGGCGTGTAAGGCAACTAGGTAGCGGTCGATTAAATTGGCGTGGGCCACAGGCTCCGGGGCCAGCACAATTAACGCGCAGTCCACATTGGCCGCCACCAGCTTTAAATTGCCGAAGCTATCGGGCCTTTGAATACAATTGCGGCGCGGCTTAAGGGCCACCACCACCCCGGTGGGCGAGCCGGGCTGCCAGACCACGCGATCCCCCACCGTAAGCGGCGGCAGGTTGGCCCGCAGGTGGCAGCGGTAGCGCTCCCCGGTGGCGCTGTCTTCTATTTCCGCCTGCTGGCGCAAAGGCGAAATCACCACACCTTCGCAGCCGGTCACATCGCCCTCCACCCCCTGGTTATTTTGCTGGGCGATGCGGCGGGTTTGTTGCAGACTGAGGCGGCGTTTAGACATGCAGTACCAAAATAAAAAATAGGCGCCACCCGGAGGGAGAGACGCTAAACTTGCGCCATTGTAGAGAAAAATCCCACCAGGAGAACCCCATGCCCCAACCATCGCCCTGCGATAGCCATTTAATTTGGATCGATTTAGAAATGACCGGCCTCAACCCGGAGGCTGATGTCATTATCGAAATCGCCACCCTGGTAACGGATAAAGACCTCAACATACTGGCCGAAGGCCCGGTGTTCGCCATTAATCAACACCCTAAAACCCTCGCCGCCATGGATGCCTGGAATACCCAGCAACACGGCGGCTCAGGGCTGGTGCAGCGGGTACTCGATAGCAGGACAACTACCGCCCAAGCAGAACAGGCAACCGTGGAGTTTTTACAGCAATGGGTACCGGCCGGCAAAAGCCCCATGTGCGGCAATTCCATCTGCCAAGACCGCCGCTTTCTCGCCCATTACATGCCGCAACTGGAAGCGTTTTTTTCCTACCGCAATTTAGACGTATCCACCCTGAAAGAACTCGCCAAACGCTGGAAACCGGAAATTAGCAAGGGACTCACCAAAAAAGGCAGCCATTTGGCGCTGGATGATATTCGCGATTCGGTGGCGGAGCTGCGGTATTACCGCGAGCATTTTATTAAGTTATAGAAATTATCGACTATGTGAAAAAGCCCCTAGACTCGTCGTTAAGGGGCTTATTAATTTCCAGGCATTTACCCACTAATCCCCATCAACGCCCGCCCGCCACATCCAGTATTGTCCCCGTTACATAACTGGCGCTGTCGCTCAATAACCACATTACAGCCTCTGCTACCTCGCAGGCAGTTCCAATACGTTGCATAGGAATGGCGCTTTTCAATCGCTCAGGGCGCGCGGCATCCCCAGCATGGGCATGAATTTCAGTATCAATTAAACCCGGCCGCACAGCATTTACCCGTATACCTCGGTTCGCCAACTCTTTAGAAAGCCCAAGTGTAAATGTATCAATTGCACCTTTTGAGGCAGCATATTCAATAAATTCATTGGGTGAGCCAATGCGGGAAGCCACCGAGGGCATATTCACAATTACGCCACCCTTGCCACCGCTGAGCGTACACATTCGCTTTACCGCCTCCCGAGCGCATAAAAAACTGCCAAATACGTTTACCGAAAAAGTCCGCTGCAAATCGTCAAGAGTCGTTGCCTCGAATTTTTTAATAGGTGCGATAACACCTGCGTTATTTACCAAATGGGTAACCACTCCCAACTGGCTATCGATTTCTTTAAATAGTTGCAATACATCCCGCTCTAAGCTGACATCAGCTTTAACCGCAATCACTCTTGCCCCCAATGCGGAAATTCGCTCACATAAAGACGCAGCGGCCTGTTTACTGGAGTTATAATTTACACAGATTGCG
>DAOQGS010000141.1:0-4725 GCA_035338675.1 Cellvibrionaceae bacterium | reverse complement strand
CCCGCCTTAGCGGCCTGCAACGCAATTGCAGCGCCGATCCCAACAGCACCGCCTGTAACCAATAAAATTTTATCCATAGCGCTCAATCAGAAAAAACATAAAAAAAGCATGCTATCACTAGCATGCCTATTGGAAAATAATGGATTTGATGCCTGATAATCGAATCAAACTGGCTCAGCAAGATTGGACGAACAGCGAAAACTCTGCGCAACTGCACCATCGCAGATTGAATCCAGCCGCACATCAAAACCCCACAAGCGGTGAATATGTTTTAACACCTCCTGGGCCGAAGCATCCAGCGGTTGGCGGTTATGCTGAATGTGTTGCAAGGTGAGCGAGCGATCACCGCGCACATCAACACTGTACACCTGAATATTCGGCTCCCGATTGCCCAAATTATATTGCGCCGACAGTGCTTCGCGGACTGCTTTATAGCCTGAATCATTGTGAATCGCCGTAACATCAATTGTGCTGTTGCGGTCATCATCCAAAATGGTAAACAGTTTTAAATCACGCATAACCTTGGGCGATAAAAACTGCAGAATAAAACTCTCATCCTTAAAATTGCGCATAGCAAAATCTAAAGTAGCCACCCAATCGCTCCCGGCGATATCGGGGAACCACTGCCGATCTTCATCGGTGGGGTGCTCACAAATACGGCGAATATCCTGCATCATCGCAAAGCCAAGCGCGTAGGGATTAATGCCGTTGTAATATTTAGCGTGATACGGCGGCTGATAGATGACGCTGGTGTGGGATTGCATAAACTCCAACATAAAACCTTCGGTCACCAAACCACGCTCAAACAGAGTATTAATAAGCGTGTAGTGCCAAAACGTCGCCCAGCCCTCGTTCATCACCTGGGTTTGCCGCTGCGGATAAAAATACTGGGCTATTTTGCGCACGATACGCACCACTTCCCTCTGCCAGGGTTCAAGCAGCGGCGCGTGTTTTTCAAAAAAGTACAATAAATTTTCCTGGGGCTCTTCAGGGAAACGAAATTGTTTCTGCTGATTTTTCTTTTGTTCATCTGCAGGAATAGTGCGCCACAAATCGTTTACTTGGCGCTGCAAATACTCCTCGCGTTCTTTTTGCCGAGCCTGCTCCATATGGGCCGATATAGGATAAGGGCGTTTATAACGATCCACACCGTAATTCATAATGGCATGGCAGGAGTCTAAAATTGCCTCCACCGCCGCCACGCCATGTTTTTCTTCACACTGGGAAATATAGTTTTTCGCAAATACCAAATAATCAATAATGGACGATGCATCCGTCCAGGCGCGAAACAAATAATTGCCCTTAAAAAACGAGTTATGGCCATAACACGCGTGGGCAATAACCAGCGCCTGCATCATCATGGTATTCTCTTCCATAAGATAGGCAATACACGGGTTGGAATTGATGACAATTTCATAGGCTAAGCCCATCTGGCCGCGCCTGTAGGACTTCTCCACATTCAAAAACTGCTTGCCGTAGGACCAGTGGTTATACCCCAGCGGCATACCCACAGATGCATAGGCATCCATCATCTGCTCAGAGCTAATTATTTCTATTTGGTTGGGATAAGTATCCAGCCGATATTCTTTTGCAATTTCGGCAATGGCCTTATCGTAGGCTTCAATTAACTCAAAACTCCATTCCGAACCGGTGGAAATGGGATGTTTTTCCATAGCTAAGCCGCCTTCTTCTGAAACAAATCGCGAAACACAGGATAAATATCGGCCAAGGACTGAATCTGACGCATAGCAAAACTATCGGGAAAGCTCTCCTCTACCTGCTCATAAGAGCGCCAGAGCGCCTGATGATCCCGCGGCGTAATTTCGATATAAGAAAAATACTGCACCTTCTGCATGATGTGCTCCACCAACATTTTGTAGCAGACGGAGGAATCATCATTCCAGTTATCGCCATCTGAGGCCTGAGCGCAATAAATATTCCATTCAGATGTTGGAAAACGCGCATCAATAATTTCATCCATAAGCCTTAAGGCACTGGAAACAATAGTGCCGCCGGTTTCGCGGCTGTAAAAAAACTCCTGTTCATCCACTTCTTTGGCACTGGTGTGGTGGCGAATAAACACCACTTCGGTGTGCCCGTAACTGCGCTGTAAAAATAAATACAACAATAGAAAAAAGCGTTTGGCCACATCTTTAGTAGCCTGATCCATAGAGCCGGACACATCCATTACACAAAACATAACTGCCTTGGAGCTGGGTACCGGATGTTTTACCTGCAGATTGTATTTCAGGTCAAAATCATCTAGCCAGGGCACGCGCTTAATGCGCGCTTTCAGCCCAACTATTAACTGCTCTAATTCTTTGCGACGCGCAGCCACCAAGGGATCATCACCTTCAGTCAATTGCGCCAACTCTTCTTCATAGGCGCGCAACTGTTTGCGTTTTTGCCCGGTCAGCGCCATGCGCCGCGCATTGGCCGCCCGCAGGGAGCGCACTATATTTACCTTACCCGGGTTGCCTTCATTGGCAATACCCGCCCGGTGGTATTTAAATTCTTCACCTCCTGCCAACTGCCGCTTAACTAAATTGGGCAGCTCTAAATCTTCAAACATATAGTTTAAAAATTCTTCCTGGGTGATCTGAAAAACAAATTCATCCTCCCCCTCACCCGAATCCGAGGCCTCCCCTTTACCGCTGCCCGAGCCGCCACCGCCACCCTCCGGGCGCTGAATTTTATCGCCGGAGACAAATTCTTTATTGCCCGGCAACACGCGATTGCGCACACCGCCCTGGCCGTGGTGAAAAGTGGGTTCGCTAATATCCCGCGACGGAATACTAATCTGCTCGCCGGATTCAATATCTTTTATAGAACGCTTATCAACAGCCTGCTGCACCGCTTTTTTTATATGGTCGCGATAACGATCCAAAAAGCGCTGGCGATTAACGGTACTTTTGTTTTTGGCATTTAACCTGCGATCTACCACGTAGCTCACGCAGCTCTCCTAATTTATATTAGTTTTGCTATTTATATTAGTTTTGCCTGGGCAGCACACTCCAGACAGCGATTATTACCTAGCACAAACATTTAACACGGCGTAATCCCTCACGCCCATTACACGTCGCCCAACCAATGCCCTATTGTGATTTGCGCACCCGTAGATACCACTCAGACAACAGACGCACTTGTTTCTCGGTATAACCGCGTTCCACCATGCGCGCCACAAAATCCTGATGTTTCTTCTGATCTTCTTTGGAGGATTTGGTATTGAATGAAATCACTGGCAGCAAATCTTCGGTGTTCGAGAACATTTTCTTCTCGATCACCACCCGCAGTTTTTCATAGCTATTCCAAACTGGGTTTTTGCCATTGTTGTTCGCTCGCGCCCGCAATACAAAATTAACAATTTCATTGCGGAAGTCTTTTGGATTACTAATACCCGCAGGCTTCTCAATTTTCTCCAACTCTTCATTAATAGCGGCACGGTTTAAAATCTCACCGGTTTCAGGGTCGCGATATTCCTGATCTTGGATCCAGAAATCAGCGTACACAACGTAGCGATCAAAAATATTCTGGCCGTATTCCGCATAGGACTCTAAATAAGCTGTTTGAATTTCTTTGCCGATAAACTCCACATATCGTGGCGCCAGGTACTCTTTTAAGAAGGCTAAATAACGCCCGGCGCGCTCTTCTGGGAATTGCTCTTGTTCAATTTGCTGCTCCAACACATACAGCAAATGCACCGGATTGGCGGCAACTTCTGTCGGGTCAAAATTAAATACTTTGGAGAGAATTTTAAAAGCAAACCGGGTAGACAACCCATTCATACCCTCATCCACTCCGGCGGCGTCTTTGTATTCCTGCAGAGATTTGGCCTTAGGGTCCGTATCTTTTAGATTTTCGCCATCGTACACGCGCATTTTGGAAAAAAGATTAGAATTCTCCGGCACCTTCAAGCGGGATAACACGGCAAACTGCGCGAGCATTTTTAAGGTATCCGGCGCGCAGGGCGCGCGGCGCAACGAGCTGTTTTGCAGCAGCTTCTCGTAAATATGGATTTCTTCAGACACGCGCAGGCAATAAGGCACTTTTACGATATAAACCCGGTCGATAAAAGCTTCATTATTTTTGTTGTTGCGGAAGGTCTGCCACTCCGACTCGTTAGAGTGCGCCAAAATAGTTCCATCAAAGGGAATTGCACCCAAGCCTTCAGTGGAATTGTAATTACCCTCTTGAGTCGCCGTTAATAAGGGGTGCAAAACCTTAATAGGCGCTTTAAACATCTCCACAAATTCCATAATGCCTTGGTTGGCACGGCACAGACCGCCGGAGAAACTATAGGCATCAGGGTCATTTTGCGGGAATTCTTCCAGCTTGCGAATATCCACTTTACCCACAAGGCTGGAAATATCCTGGTTATTCTCATCGCCCGGTTCGGTTTTAGAAATCGCCACCTGATCGAGTATGGAGGGGTAAACTTTCACCACTTTAAACTGGCTGATATCGCCGCCAAATTCATGCAGACGCTTCACCGCCCAGGGCGACATAACACTTTTTAAATAGCGCAGGGGGATCCCATAATCTTCCTGTAAAATCACCCCATCTTCATTGGGGTCGAATAATCCTAAGGGCGATTCAAAAACGGGCGAGCCCTTTAAACAATAAATCGGTTGTTTTTCCATCAGGGCTTTTAATTTTTCCGCCAATGAGGATTTACCGCCGCCAACCGGCCCCAACAAATACAGAATTTGCGGAAAAATTAAAAGC
>DAOQGS010000140.1:0-7806 GCA_035338675.1 Cellvibrionaceae bacterium | reverse complement strand
ATAAACCGCAATAGCGCTGATGGTGGCATTATCGGTGAGGGTATTAAGTGCAATAGAGAGGGAGCCGTCTGTAACGCTAATATTATCTAGACGATAACTAAAGGCCGTATCGCGGCCCACCTGTTTAAATAAATCCAGCCCGGTTAATGCAGGTTTATTTTCCACTAATACATTAAAGGTACGGGCGGCCTCGGCCTGCTGGTAGAGTTCAGCAAAATGCAGCACCACTGTGTAAGTAGCATTGCTAAGGGGAATTTCGTACTGCACATTGCCATAGCGCTCAGATTGGAAAATTACATCTTCATCCACGCCATTAATGGGCCGGTCAACTACCTGTGTGGTGCCGCCGCTAAAAAAACGATCCGGCCCGTATTCTTCTTTATTAAATACCGCCGCTTCGCTGGCGCCTGCATTAATGGCCACCACCAATTTGCCTGGGTTTATAGCCCCACTGGAGCTGGAGGAAGAACTGCTGTGGCCGGATGAGGAACTTGAACTGCTTGTGCTTCCCGAGCTGGATGAGCTACTGGACGACGAGCTTGAGGATGAACTGCTGGCCCCTAGGTCTGTGGCCCCGCAACTGGTGAGCGCCAAGCTATAACCAATAACGAGCGGGCACCAAACCCAACGGCAGAGGCGTAACAACTGCTTAAGTGTTGGGTTAAGCCATTGCGGCACTGCGGACGAATCATAAGAGCGATCAAGGGGCATAGGTGGGCCTTTTATTTTTAGATAATTTGGGTGAGGCAAATGAAAAAGCGGCTCAAGACTGGGCCAAACCTATCAACCGGGGCACTTAATAGTTATATTGTCTGACCTTTTGTAATTGTCTTAGTGAATAGAAGATAAAAGCGCTATGTCCGTCGCAATTTGATAAGTGGCAGGGAATGGATTGGATAAAGCGTTAGGCAAGTCGCATTTGGGCTGCCAATTAGCTCAGGTTTTGAGGCCAAAACCTAATGGCAGGCCTCGAGTTATTAACCCGGCGGCATTTAGTGCCGGGTTAATAATGGCGGCATGGATGCCGCTCCAAAGGTGCAAACCGCCGTGAGCTGCCCTAAAACAAGTAAATCCACGCATTTTCGCCAGTTTTAGGGCAGCGAAGGTTAAATAGATCAGGACGATCTATTTAGCCGCCGGGTTAATAGAAGTGCAGGAACAAGCATTAGGCAGGAAGGAGGCGCTATTACTCATGCGGGATCAATCAAAAATAATTGGTGATGTAGTAGTTCAACAGGCGGTCAGGGCGCGCTGTAAATCCCCTTTTGCCCCCGGCGCCGAACGCCATTTAATAGTGCGCTCGTTATTTGGCAGCGGGAATCGAAATACACTGCCTTTATTCACCTGGGATTCCACCGCGATGGAACTATGGTGCAGATCGAGGATTTTTTTAACAATAGCCAGGCCAAGCCCCGTGCTATTTTTGCTATAAACCGTCGGTTTATTCGCACAATAATAACGCTCAAAAATAAATGGAATATCCTGCGCGGCCAGGCCGATGCCCGTATCGGCAATTTCCACCTCCACGGAGTCCACTTTGTTCACTAACCGCAGCACGACTTCGCCGCCGTTGGGAGTGTAGCGCAGGGCGTTATCGATTAAATTCTCCAGCACCCGCTCAATTAAAGATATATCGGCAAATACCATAAACGCACCGCCCTGCATATCCATTTTTAATTCAATACTGTGCTCCACGGCCTTTAGGGCAAATTTCTGGGCTACGTCTTGCAGTAACTCCGCAAGCGCAAAACGCTCGTATTCCGGCTGAATGCGCCCGGCGTCTAATTTGCTCAGCTCGAATAATTCCTTCACCAATTGAGTTAACTGCTCGCAGTGTTTAAGCGCTATGCCCACATATTGGCTGTGCTCAGCCGCTGTAGTGCCGGGTTTAAGCAGCAATTCAAGATACCCCTGCATAAGTGCAATAGGCGTGCGTAAATCATGGGAGACGTTGGAGATTAATTCCCGCCGCAAGTGATCGGTGGTTTCCAGCTGAGCAATTTGTTGCTCTATGCGCTGCGCCATAGAATCAAACGCTTGGGATATGTATTCCACTTCATTGTGGTTTGGCACCACGGCTTGGGACAACCAGGCCTGCCTGCGGCCAAACTGATTTATTCTGGCCGTTAATTGCCGCAGTGGGCGGGTGAGCCAAGCAAATAAAAGCGCCGCACACAAAGTGGCAAAAATCAGTAGCGCAATAAGCGAAAACACACTCTGTTTTAAAATAAAACTGCCCTTAAGCGATTGGCTGAGGCTTTGATAAGCTTGCCCGCCCAATACTACATATAGGTAGCCTTCTAAGTGTGCATTTGACTCAATAGGAAAGGCTGAAAATACCCGCAGCTCATCCTGGGCGCGCGGGTCTTGGGCGCGCACCATATTATTCTGCTCACCTGCCAACCACTGCTGCAGCGGGCGCACGTCAATGCGTGTGTGCAAAATAGTTTCCGGCGGCAGGGAATGGGCCAATATTTGGCCCTGTGGATCTAACACATAAACCTCAACAATAGGGTTCACCACCATTGCCAAATCGGCCAATTCTTTTACCCGATTTTTATTTACCTGCCCCTGCTCAATTAATGGCGCACGCTGCACTATATACATGGCTAAACTTTTGTTGAGTTTTTGCGTAACCTCCTGGTAATAAAGATTGTGGCTCCAATTGGTAAGCGCCAAAACGCCCGCACCTAAAATACACAGTAAACACACAAAAACCGCTGCTAGGCGGCCGTACAAAGAATGCAAACCCACCACCATCAAGCGCACTCCTCATTAAATTTATAGCCTACTCCCCAAACGGTGAGTAAAACTTCCGGGTTGGCCGCATCGGCTTCAATTTTTGCCCGCAGACGGTTTATATGGCTATTGACTGTGTGTTCATAACCCTCATGGCCATAACCCCACACGGAATCTAATAATTCACCCCGGCGAAATACCCGCCCTGGGTTAGAGGCAAAAAACCATAAGAGATCAAATTCCCGCGCGGTTAATTCAATGACTTTACCGCCCAGGGTTACGCTGCGCGCGCCGCGATCAATCGACATATGTTTAAAGCGCAATAATTCGGTTGCCGCAGGCGGCGCCATGTGGCGCCCGGCACGGCGCAGTAGCGCTTTAACTCGGGCCACCAATTCCATAGCGCTAAAGGGTTTGGTTAAATAATCATCGGCACCTAATTCAAGGCCTAAAACCCGGTCCAACTCAGCCGAACGCGCCGTTAACATCAGCAGCGGCACTTCCACCGCTTTCGCGCGCAACTGCCGACACACTTCCAAACCATCCAGGCCCGGCAGGCGTAAATCCAAAATTAATAAATCCCAGGGTTCTTTTTGCGCCACCTGCAGGGCCACATCTCCCCGGTCGATGCAGGTGATGTCCGCGTTAAAATCCTGCAAATGCAAAACCAATAATTTGGCTAAATCCAATTCGTCTTCAACGATTAGAAAGCGGCGTTTTTTAATGGGTGGGAATTGGCTGACAGTCATGGTTTGATCCCGATGAATTTGCTTCGTTAAAAGCAGATAACAATTTGCTCAACTAAGTTCTTTTTAAAAAACAGGTGGATAGTTTTAGGGAACCTCTGAAAAATGTCGGCGGCGAACCGCTGGCCAGGCGAAATTGCCAAAATAAGCGGACGACTGCAAGGATGCAGAAGGTAGAGCAATGCAGGAGCGATTGCCGAGTTCACACGCAGTAACTGAGAATTTTTTTTCAAGTTCAACGACGCCAGAGCGAGTAAGGTAATTTTTCAGAGGTTCCTTAGCGCTTTTAAACAGCCGTGCAGCTCAAGATTAATGCTGAATGCAGCGCACCCTTTGTAATAAGGTGATGCATTCTGCTTGCGTTAAATGGCGCTCTGCTTTATGCCTACCCACCCAGCCTCTCCCTGAATAAGAGGGAGGAGCAAAAACCTTAACATGACGGTATTTTGCTCCCTCTCCTCTTTACAAGGGGAGGAGTTTTTGGATAAGCGCAGAAACAATTAAAAATCCGGCCCTAAATGCATGCCTAAAGCGCCAATCGCGTGATCATAACCCGAGCCACCGGATTATCCCACCGCTGCAGTGTTTGCAAACACGAATTGGGGTTGCCATCGTGTTGGCTGACAATTCCTGGGTGCAGGGTTATTTGATTTACCCCGTCGCTGCGTAGTGGATTAAATCCTTCACCGCCACAGGCAGGGCCAGGAATTGTCGTTGCCAATTCATCATTCAGTTCTGTACCGGCATCATAGGAAAGAGCGTCGCGGCTAATAGTGGCGCCTACCGAGAGCTGCCCCAGGGCCAGATTATCAACGCCTGCAAAACCGTCATTGGTGTTGCCCAGCATGGATAAATAACTCAATTTGAGCCCACTCAGCTGCGCACCCGGTAGTTCAACCATTAGGTCAATTTCCTGCTCGTGGCCCGGCATAATGCCACTGGCACCTCGGTCCGCCAAAAATACTCCAGCGTGATTTTTGGCAGCGGCGATAAAATCCGCAGCATTGCCCGACTCGGCGATTTTTTCTATCCCCAGGCTTGCCTCAGCACCGATGGCAAAGGCTGAATATTCAGCGTTATGCACAACAAAAGCCGGTGGTGATAGCGGTTGCCCAGCGGTTAAATTAATAATTTTTAACCTGTAATGGGCTAAAACCACACTGGCGCCACTGGAGGATGAGCTAGAACTCGACGACGAACTACTTGAACTAGAAGAACTACTTGAACTAGAAGAACTACTTGAACTAGAAGAAGAACTTGAACTGGAAGATGAACTACTTGATGAGCTAGCGGATTTATGCGCTTTGCCGCCAGTACATCCAGCTAAAATTAGCGCACCCAGGAGCGTGGATATTAATACTTTAATGTTCATAAATAGCTCCTTATTCCACGGTTAAGGTGATGCGGCCAACTGGATTTAGCCAGCGGTGGGTAGCCGCATTTAAATCACTAGTGCCGCCCAGCATGGTTGTGTCGCCTATGACCCCTCGGTGAATATGCACAAATCCCTCGACACTTGCGCCAACAATACCTGTGCCGCCAGTGCCCACTTTATTGGCTAGCGGCGGTGGCACTGGCAAACCCGCCACACCCGGTGCACCGCCACCGCGGATTTCATCATTGGCCTCGGTGCCCGCATCATAGGCATTTACCATATAGGTGTAAGTGCCGGGTGTGCTGGGTAAAACAAGTTTATGTAAAGCGACAAAACCGTCGTTGCTCGGCACAATCATGCCGATAATACTGAGTTGCCGATGCTGTTCATCCGGCATGCCTAAATCCACCATCACTTTTGCACCCGGCGCCAATAGGCCACCGGCAGGGTTTTGGATCGGCGTGGCACCTGCGGCAGTTAGCTCGCTTATAAATCCGCTGTTATCCGCCCCTTCGGCTAATTTTTGTAAATTGGCAGGAGCAGGCATACCGGCTTGAAATAAGGAAACCTCGTTGTTATGAGTGGCCACTAATAGAGGCGCAAAATAAATCCCTTGGGTAAGGTTTTGAATTTCAACTTTATATGATGCAGCGAAGGTAGAAGCGCTGAACATACAGGCGCCTGCACAAAGTAAACTGGGTAGAATTTTCATAATTAATATCCTGTGTGAGTCGGGTTAACGCACCCACAGAATGCTCCGCTGCGGGGGGCTAATTCTTCACAGAAGTATCACAATAGTGTTGTGTTTTTATCGCGGGGGATGGACGCACTGTATTGAATTACCTACGCGCTAACATTTCCAACGCGATGAAGGGGCAGCAGATTACAAAAACAGCCGCAGCGCCCTTCGTGCGCCCCAGCCAAGGCTACGCCATTCATTGAATGAATACCTGTTTTCTGTAGCCTGAATGGAGCGCAGCACAATGCGGGAATTTTATGCACTGCATAAAGTGAAATATCGATTAGCATGTAAGGCTATGATTGGGCCGTGGGCACCGCCCACCCATTCCAAAAAAAAGCCGCATAAATACTCACAGCGGCAAAAAGGGTGCAATAGATTCCTATTGCACCCTTTGGCGGGAAAATTAACAACGTGTAATTATGCTTTTAGAAATAACCGGGGATTTAATGTGTAGCCGTTAAGGGAGTAAGAGACCACCAATTAAAATTCCAGTTGCCTTGAACCGCCTTAATGCCAAAATCTTGCACCCCGGCCGACAAATTAACGCTTATTTTAACCGATTGCCAATTTTGCCAGCCGCCTGTTGCGGGAATATTCGCGGTACCATAAATAATTCCGCCGCCGGCCTGTTCAAATTGGATGCGCCCACCCGTTGGGCTTGCCACTCTAAATTCCAGCGTATAAGTGCCCGTCACGGGCACAGATATTCTGCTAAAGGAAAGCCAGTCGCCGGTATCTATGCCACCAATATCAATACCGCCGCCAGTATCACTGGTTGGCTCCGGCACTACGCCGCTCATATTGGTGAAGTTTTCCGCCTGGATAACAGTGGCGGTCGGCAGGGGCGTAATACTAAACCAATTAATATTCCAATCACCCGCCAATGCCTTAATGCCAAAGTCTTGCAGGCCTTTATCCAGCCAAATCACCTGGGAAATAGTCGTCCAATTTTGCCAGTCCCCAGTATTGGGTATGGCAAACGGCGCGCCGTATATTTTGCCAGCCCCTGCTTGCTCAAATTGCAACCGCCCTGTATCAACCGGGCTTGCCACTCGGAAAGACACAGTGTAATTACCTGCGGCAGGAATATTAATGCCGCTGAACGATAACCAATCCCCTGTATCTATAGCGCCCACATCAAGGCCACCGGCAATATCGCTAGTATCCTCAATAGCAACACCGCTCATATTGGCATAGTCCTCTGCCTGGACAGTAATGCCATTAAAAGTAGGGGCGGGGTTAGGATTTACACCGGGCACAGCAACAGTATTCCAGCCGGGCAATTCATTGAGTGTTAATACGCGGCCAGCGCCATACACATTGTTAATTTTTTGCGCATCGTTTTCTTTAAATACCAATTCAGACCACCCCATAAAAAACGACCATAAGGGCTGCGCATTTAATTCTGCCAGGCTTGGCAACACATCGCACTCACCTATGCCAATGGGTTTTCCAGCTGCTTTATTGGCGATTAAATTATACTTCTGCTGACTGAAGCCTTGGCCATCTGACCGGTATACATCCAAGGCGAGCACATCCCAATAATTACTGCCTGGATCGTAGGTATTTAAATCGCTGGCGAGGGAGCCAAAATCCTGTACATCCCAGACCCAAATTAAATTTTTAAGGCCTTTGGTGTTGACAAAATAGTCGTGGGTCATGCGGTACAATTTTGCCGTGCCGTTTGGGCCGGGCCTGCCACCCCACCAAAAATCCCGTTGATTCATTTCGTGCAGGGGCCGAAACATCACTTCAATATTGAGCTGCTGTAATTGCGCTAGAAATACCGCAACCTTATCCATGCGGCGCTTCCACTCGGTATTTATCGCCGAACCCTCCGTCATAAGTTGCGCCCATTCTGCATCGCTCATATCACTCCAAGGGCCAGTACCGTGGGCCTTAGAGTACTCACAGGGTTCACTTTTAGCCGGGTTACATGCATGCCACATTAAATTGATTGCCGCACCGTGGCTCCACTCCACTTTAACCTGGTCAATCATTTTTTGCCGATTGGCAATCTCAACACCCTCAAATAAAAAATCAGCACTGTAAAGGCCGGGCCAAAGCCCGGTTGCGGCATTGAGTTGACGACTGTACAAGTTAGGGTCGCCATTGGGCTGCCGGTTGTGCAAACCACCCAAAGTACTAACCCCGCGTATGCTATTTAAAAAACTAAGCGTTTTAAATTGATTATCTGCCCAGGC
>DAOQGS010000139.1:0-7912 GCA_035338675.1 Cellvibrionaceae bacterium | reverse complement strand
CTGGTTTGTTTTCTGGGAATTGGATTGATCGTGGTGATGCGCAAAGGTTGGCGTGACCGCATACGACTTAACGATTTCTCTCATTTCGACTTTTTTACCGTCACGATACGGGCATTATTCCTAATGCTCCTATTTTCCTTGTTGTTCAATATCCGCTAGGAGTGACGTTATGAAGCGTAAAACATGGCTATTAAAGCCAGTAAAAACAATAACCCATTTATATGCAACCGCTACGGCGACCCTCAGCACGCAGCTATTTTTTATTGCTAATGCTGTAGCTGCGGACTATGACCTACCTAAGGTCAGCGTTCCGGGGGTATCAAGTTCAGATGACCCATTGAAACAGGGTACAAGCCTGATGAAATACGGCATCAAAATAATACTCTGGGGTGCCGTAATTTTTACGTCTGTTTACATTCTGCGAAACATTATTAAGGAAATAAATAAAGTCCGTCGATCCGAAGAGGGTAAGTGGTCGGATATTACCGGTGAATTGTTGGGCAACGTCATGTTTCTGTTGGGGGTAATCATCCTCGGCACTTGGTTGAACTCACTTCTATAAGCATCTGAGGCAGATATGAGCGGAGAGAATCGAAGTGGAATGCGATTGGCGGACGCACTTAATAAAGAGCCTATTGTGTTTCGTGACTGTACAGGCAATGAGATTTTGCTGGCATTTACCTATTCTTTTTCGCTAGGTATCGGCCTCGCCATACTCATGGGCATCTTCGTGATGCCCTTTATGATCGCACTGATCATTGGTCTCATATTAGGCCTAACCGTGAGTTATGCCGCCATGGGATTTATAGCGTCTTCACGCAATAAATATTATGAGTCCTGGCTTAATGAGCGCGTGTTTACACTCAAAGTCACTCTGAATGAACTATTTCCCATGAAGACCTTTAACTTTATAAACGAATCAAAACGCTATGGCCGAGGCCGAAAATGAGTGAAATTAATATTTTACAAAATCGCGATAGCCACATTTGGTCACTGAGGGTGGCGCTGTTTTTTACAGCTATTATCGCTATTTTTGAGCTGGTGATCATTGCAGGCCGCGACGATACCCTAACCATTCAAATCCCGCCTGATTTATCAAAAGGTGCATTAATAAAACCCGGCGAGTTCCAGCCTGCCCACGCTTATATATTTGCTGTCCATATGTGGCGAGCACTGAACGATTGGCCTACCTCTGGGAGAAATGACTACAAATCCGCGATAGAGGTTAACGAATGTTATGTCACGCCAAAATTTGCGGCCTGGTTGGTAGATAACTATGCGCAAAAACTTCGAGACGGTGAGTTAGAGCGCAGACGCAGCGTGAGCCTAGTGGATGCGTTCAACGACGAAATCGTTAAGGCCCTGGGCGCAAATACCTATGCCGTCTATTTAACGACGCATATCAACGAGCAAATCGATAAAGAAACTATTAAGGACACCAAAATACTCTATCCACTGCGCGTGGTTGCAGATAATCGAAAATGCAATCGCATGGGTATGTCCCTGGATGGATTCTATGAAGAACCAAAACGAGTCGAATGAGGCAGGCCTAATGAACACACTGATTTCAGTTAAAAATCGAAATTGCCTTGTAATGGCGTCACTAATTGGCATTTTAACTCAATGGGCACAGGCCGAAGAAGAGCGACTGGTGTATCACGACAAACCCATGCAGCTCAAATTACCGGTCAATATTGAGGTGAGAGTTAAATTTCCCCAGGACGTGAGCTTGCAGGTAAAAGAAGATCTTTTACCCAAGTTAAAACCTTTATTGCCAGATGCAAAAACCATTTATTGGACGGCAACCGAAAAGTTTCCTGCGTCGCGCATTATTGCAACCGCAACGAATGGATCCAAGGTCTATGTGTTTGACCTTGTAGCCGATGGAGCAAACCCAGCGAAAGATTTGGTGATTGAAGACCCATCGCTGGTATCGGCGGCTGAACAAACTCCGTCCGTTCACGCGAGTACGGCTAATGCGCCAGGGGCAGATTCTTCAGATGCCACAACAGACCTGCCGGATCTGAATGCTGCCCTGACCGATCCTGCCGAAATTGTTTTAACTCGATTTGCCGCACAAACACTGTATTCACCCTCGCGGTTATTGCCGTCCAGTGACGTTATTCGCCAAGTGAGCGCGCCGAGTATTCCGCCAGACTTCCCATTGATCCAAAGCCGCAGAGGTGAACAATTCTCTGTTAAACCCGTTGGCGCTTGGTCGGGTTATGGAAAATATATTACCGCCGTTCTTATCGTAAATACGACCTCACTGTCTCTGCAATTTGATGCAACGGCCGTGCGGGGTAATTTCTCCCACATTACCGCGCAACATATCAACATAGGGCCAAAAAACAGTTTAGAAGATCGCACCACACTGTATCTCATTAGCGATGAACCCTTTGGTCAAGCAGTTTTGGGGGACAGTTATGCCTACTAATAAACTCATTCTGGTGGCCGTGGGTGTGCTGGCCCTGGCGGTACTGGTGGCGGTTGTCAATAAATCGAATTCACCGGAAACACAGCAAGCCATTCGATCTGAAGTCAAAGTTAAAGAAGTCTCCGGCGATACCGTCGATGAAACATTAAAAAAGACTCAGGCAAAAATGTCCGAAATACGCGTGAGTCAAAGCCAGGAAAATGAGGCTATAAAACGTGAATTGGATGCCTTACGCTTAGAGCTTAAAGAATCCGAAGCGAAACGCGCGCAGGAAATGAATGAGCAAAATGAACGCAATGCTAATCACGCATCAGAATTGGTAAAACAACGCCTGCAGGATTTTAACGTGACCATGGATGAGGCGGCTCGCAATGCCCAATCTCTGGCAAACCAATTTCGTGGCCAATCAGCAGCATCGACTGACGAAAATTCAGGAAAAAACACGACTGATAATACCTATAAGTTTTCCGATTCCGATTTAGGAATTAATGGGGCAACCAGCACGGCTCACTTATCAGGTAGTGCTATGCCAGGCTACGTGGCGTTGACGCCGATTCAGTCAAGTCCAGGTGTTCAGCAACGGTTTGAACGCGCAACGTCTTCATTAGCCGATTCAGGCAGCCCTACTGGGTTAGTTAGTGAATCCGGTGCGTCGAAAAGCGGCCCTGCAGAAAAGCCGAAAAACGTATCCAAGCCTTACTACACCATTCACGCCAATAGTACGGCCATGGATGCCACCGCGATGACCGCCATGATCGGGCGAGTCCCCATTGGCGGACGTGCAGGTGATCGCTTTCCTGTGAAATTCATCCTGGGTGATGACACCCTATCCGCAAATGGACACCGCATTCCTGGCCTGCAGGGCGTAATCGTATCAGGGCTTGCCACTGGCAACTGGAATCTGTCCTGTGTCTCGGTAGCACTGACCAGTGCCACCTTCGTGTTCCAAGACGGACGTATTCAGCATCTCCCCTCCGACGTGCCCACCACCGCCGTGGGCTTAGTGACTGATCGGGAGGTGGGAGATCCCACCGCCGGTGAGGGTCAAAAAATCCGTGAGTCCATAGGCTACATATCCTCACGCGAAGGCATCCCGTGTATTGCCGGCAAACGAATTACCGATGCCCATAAAACGCTATTTACGATGGGTGTACTGGGTGCTGCGCGCAGTTATTTTGAAGGCTTAGCGCAGGCAGAAACCACCGAAATTGGCAGCGTAGAAAATGGCCTTGTAGGTCGATCCGTGACGGGCAACGGCAAAAAATTCGTTAATGCTAAAACAGCAATGGGTTCAGTAGAAAATATTATGGATTTCTATAAGGACCGCATTCGAGACACGTTTGATGTGGTTTTTGTTGACCCAGGCCAACCGGTGTCACTGCATTTTGAAAAAGATCTACTTATTGATTACAACTCCCAAGCGCGAAAAATAGCCTACGGCCCCCGTGATCGTAAAACTGCAGCGGCTCTTGATTAATCGATTATTTTTACGTGTGAGTATTCACCATGATTTCTATACCTCATTTTTTATCAATTTCTACCCGCCTGATTGTACTGGCGTATTCAACCCTTTTGGTATGCGGATGTAGCTCTCATATCAACAAGGTTACGCCCAAAAATCTAAAACCTATGGATCAGATATATGACGAAAAAACTGGCGGTGCCAGCTCGGAAGCGTTGCGGCATCGAGCCGCTGAAATTCAAGCGCGCCCAGCCGCTTCTGAGGGTATGAATCAGCTGCCGCCCTCGATGCAGCATATTCGCGAACTCTACCCCAAGTTACCGAACCCCGATCTATTCATGTATGTGAAACCCCACGTCATGGGTGCATCGGGTGCGGTCGTGCCCGGTTATTACACCCAATTTACGCTATATGAAAAAACCCCCTACGCATTGCCCAATGAAACCCTGGGCAGTATCGCACCCACTATGCAACGTATAGAGCGAGAGCAGGCCGCCAAAGAAAAAAGCGCAGCTAAATCGAAGAAGCATACAGCTGGCGACAAATATAGCCATTAAACGCACGGGGATTATTTATGAATTTTGGAAAAGTAGTGAGTGATTTTTTATTTCGTGGTGCCCCCTCTAGCGAAGTCGTCACCGAATCAAAAGCGCGTCGCGGCTATTTAAATATGTCGTCCATTTTGGGCCATTTACCCTACCTGGATACCGTAAACGAAAATAGTATATTGCTCGCCCAAGACGGGCGATCAATGGCTGCCGTTTATAGCATTAAGCCCATTCCAACCGAGGGACGCTCTGATGCGCTCCTAGAACAATTCGCGTCTAATTTTAACAATTTCATCTGCAACACATTTGAAGAACATGCCACGGCTCCCTGGGTCGTTCAGTTTTATGCCTGGAATGATAAAACGGCGTTTTACGACATTGTGGGCGATGTGCGTAATCACGCCCAGCATGTTCATCGCTCACGAGACGCGACCCCAGAGCCGTTCACCGACTGGTTTATCGATAATGTATTTGAACCCCACATTAAAGACATGATGGAGGGCAATGGGCTATTTGTTGACAGCCTTTCTGATCAGCCCTGGGGTGGTCAGCGTCGCCGGGTTTATATGGTGTTTTATAGGCTGCAGGAGGGCGCCGTTCGACGCCGAAATATGACCCCTGAATTTGAACTGGAAAACCAGTGTAAGAAGGTTGAACAAATGTTAAGGGCGGCAGGGTGTATCGGCAGCCGTCTAAAGGGTAAGGCAATACGTAACTGGTTATTCCGATGGTTTAATCCTGCTCCCAAAGTCACCCAGGGCAACACAGAAGCGTTACTCAAACATTATCCCTATATTCCCGAAGCGAAGCGAACCGAGGAATTTGTTTTATCGGCGGATATTGTGACGAATAACATCCGCTCCGATGAAAAAACTAAGAATTGGTATTTCGACGATATGCCGCACACCGTTCTTACCGTGGAGCGGCTTGATGCGGTGCCAGATGTTGGCCAGATTTCAGCCGAGCGCTACCGATCAAAAGAAGAGCGCTCTAGCGCATCGGCTAAAACTGTGTGCATGCTCGATGAGCTACCCAAAGGCAGCATTTTAAATCTGGTGTATGTTGTCAAACCCCAGCAGCGAATTCGCAAACACCTAGAGCGACTGGAAAAAAACTCAAAGGGCAGCACGCCTGAAGCACGCGCTGCGCGCGAAGAAGTTGCCCATGCACGGATGCAAATTGCTCGCGGCAACAAACTCTACCCCTATTCCATGAACATCATGGTGCGTGGCCGTGATGATGATCACTTGGACGATGTTATCCAAATGGTTAACACGGTTTTGGTGAGCAATAATTTTAAGATTATTGATAGCGAATACGATTTATTTCGCCTTGATCGCTACATGCGCTGTATTCCCTGTGGCTTTAACCCTGAGCTCGCGCAACTCGAAATGCGCAATCGTCTCGTGTACACCGATCACCTGGCCAGTCTATTACCGTTTTATGGCCGTGGCCTTGGTACAGGCAATCCTGGCCAGGTGCATTTTAATCGCGGCGGCGAACCGGTCTGTTTTGACCCGACCTATTCAGGGGATCGCGTTAAAAATGGACACCTGTTTCTATTTGGACCGACGGGATCCGGTAAGTCCTCAACACTGGTCTATTTGCTCATGTATATCACCGCAATCATTAATCCTCGATGGGTTGTGATTGAAGCGGGCAACAGTTTCGGCTTACTGAGTGAATTTCTGCGTCGAATGGGTAAATCGACAGTGGATATTGTCCTGCGGCCAGGCAAAGGCTGCCCGAGCATCGCGCCATTTAAATCGGCTTTACAGCTGGTGGATGAACAGGGCCGCGTGCTGAACGACGTTACCGAGGTTGAAGATGTGCTGGCCGGTGATGCCGAATTGCCGTTTGCTGATGATGGCAGTGACGAGTCCGAACTCGATACTAATTCAGCCGATCATGAATCTATTGACGCCTCCAATCGAGATATTTTAGGCGAGCTGCTTATCATCGCCCGATTGATGGTAACCGGTGGTGAAGCCAACGAAGAACAACGCATGACCCGTGCGGATGTCGGTTTACTGAAAATCGCAATTCTAAATGCCGCCTCACAAGCGCGCCTTCAATCAAAAGATGATGTGCTCACTGAAGATGTGGCGTCCAATTTAAAAACGCTGGCAGATGAGCGCCCTGAAAATCGGAAACGCATTTTAGAAATGGCTGATGCAATGCAATTGTTTTGCAGTGGATTTGCAGGTCAATTATTTAATCGGCCCGGGGAAGAATTACCCGATGCCGATTTTATCCGCATAGAGATGGCATCCCTAGCCGCTGGAAATGATGCTAACGATAAACTCGCAGTTGCCTATATTTCCATCATCAATCAAGTCATCGCCCGGGCACAGAAAACACAACGCGAGGGGCGGCCCACCATCAATTTAACTGATGAGGCCCACGTTATTACCACCAACCCACTTCTAGCAATGTATCTGGTAGTTGTCTCAAAACTGTTGGGGCGACGGATGGGCCTATGGCTCTGGCAAGCCACTCAGAACATGGACGATTACAAAAATGAAGCTAAAAAAATGTTGGCGATGTTTGAATGGTGGATGTGTTTAAAAATTGAGGCGGGTGAACTTGCGAAAATTCAGGAAAACCGGTCGCTCTCGGAAGATCAGAAATCCATGCTCTTGTCGATGCGCAAACAAACACACGCTTATACCGAAGGCGTCGTCATGAGTGATACCGTTCAAAACCTATTTAGGGTTGTTCTGCCTCCTTTATGTTTCGTCTTAGCCGGGACGGAACTGGAGGAAAAGCGTGCCCGTATGCACGCTATGAAGCTGCATAAATGCGATGAAGTTAATGCCTGCATCTTGATGGCAAAAGAACTGTCGGAAAAGCGTCGCAACAATGCGATACGAGTTTCCTAGCATTTAATTTTTTATTTTTTTATTGATTTTATTTAGCTATTCACCAAGCCGCTTCTGGAGTCACTCTATGGCCACTATTGCAATGATTAAACGTGAGGGAACCTGGGTGCCCTCTGTTGTAGCCGATATTCGCCCAGGTGATGTGTACCACTTGATCCATAATGGCGTGGCCCAGGAGCTTCGCAAAGCGCTTGAATCACCACGCCCCGTTATCATTAACGGGCAGGTAATCGAGTGGAAAATAGAGAGTGAACTACTGAATACGGATCAATGGTAAGCAAACCGTTTATTTTTAGCTTGCAGGTAGGATTTATGAAAGCACTTGTTTTACTGGTTGTGGCACTCTCTACAATCAAGGCCTCTGCAGAGACTGTAATTGATGTATTTTCATATACAAAGATTTCTATCGTCTCAATACCCGGCACGCAGATTACGCTGCACGATTTATCTCGAACCGCCGCAATCGAAGCGACCGCGCCGGAATTTCCCTATGACCCGTCAAACCCAGCACCGACAGTCCTAGCGACCAAAACCTGGATGCAATCGGAAGCTGGGCAGCAATGGCATAGGGAGCTGCGCGAGT
>DAOQGS010000138.1:0-7959 GCA_035338675.1 Cellvibrionaceae bacterium | reverse complement strand
TGCCCTGGCCAAGCTTCGCCACGCCGACAAAAATCGCCACCTGGGTTCTACTGCGCAAGAATTTCGACCACGATATTCACCTCAAGGGCCATTGGGATTTCCAGCCACCAGCCCCGGTAGCCGCCATCAGCCAAACACTCAAAACCCAGCTGGAATCCCTACCGGACCATATTGTGGGCATAGAATCCACCAGCGCTGGCGTAGGGGTTTATTGGAATGAACGGGGCGGCGAGCAACAACTGGCGGCAATTTACGCCTGGCTTGATGACTTGGTGTCCAACCTTGCACTGCAACCCCACAACCGGCAAACGCCGTAAATACAAGTTTCAATCTAAGAACCTCAGCTGAACTCCGAACAAAGGTGACGAAGACGCCGTTGTAGGGTGTAACTGAGGTTTTAGCTTCAATAGCCACCCGCGCCACAGCTCAAGTTACCGACCTTCAGGTGTATAAAATGCAAACAAAACAGTCGCACAGCGGCAAATATGTGCAAATATCAACCACCCGTTAATATAATTACCACGAGATCATTGCACTCTTGATATTTTCTGCTAGCAAAATTAACGCTGAAATAGGCCTGCCATTTACCGATAAAACCTATGCAATATGGAAAAGACAGTTTAAACTGCGACTGTTTGAAGAAATTATATGGGGCAGAACGCGCGCATTTATGCGGCTTTTTGTTCGCTTCTTAAGTCTAATTAAGTGTCAATTTCCTGCAGCAACAATTGAAATTTATCGATAATTTGTGCATCGCGCAGGAACAAGGAAGCATCATTCGGGAAATCATTCGGGAAAAAGGCGCTTGCGTAATTGCTGTTAGATTTAATTAAGTTCCGCCAGCAATTTTATGAGCGTTGATTGTGGGTTTGCGTTGCTGCCGATTTAACTGCACAAACGTAATCGGCATCTGTGCAACAAATTAACGCAGGAAAACAATTTCCCCCAGACTCGTTAAAGGCGCATTGGAATATTATAAATGGCCACAATTGAAGTCACCTCGGAAACGAACAGGACGTGTCAAGCACTGGGATAAAAAAGGTAATTGCGCGAATATCCAGTGAACACTGGCCGATGAATTTTTATGTTACACATCACAGCCCGTGGATGATTTTAAATCCTGCTGAACAGCCTAGTGAATACAAAAGCTTCGACGTACTGGCAAAGTAGTATTTCAGCGGGCTGTTAAAGTTACTCATTAAGAAGATTACAGTGGACTTAGCTCTGTCATATTTATTACCTGCAGGTTTGTTGTGTCTCGCCGCTTGGCTCTGCGCTCGATTTACCCCCCAGTACAACACCTGGCTGGCCTACGCCCTCTTTTCAGTGGCGCCACTGCTCACTTTCACCGGTGCCATAGCCCCGCTAACCGGTTTTGATGGGGCAGCGAGCAACCCCTGGTTATTTGGCTGCACTTTTCTCACCCCCTTTCTCGCCCTGTTGCTGATGACCCTACCCGGTCAGATCGTCAACCATCCCCTACGCTTTCTCACTGTGTGCCTCAACCCCATATATATGGTCAGCGGCCCCATCCCCACTAACATTCGCATAGCGCAAATTCGCAGCTGGGCGATTTTTAAGCGGCGCTTTCACGTATACCACCGCTACGCCATAGTGGGCGCCTTCTTTCTATTTGTAGCCGCCCCCGGTTTTCAAAAACTACTTGCCCTTAAAGCCTCTAGCCACCCGCTGGATACGGTGTTATTCGGTTTATCCTTCGAGTTCTACGTCTATTTTAATTTTGCTGGCTACAGTCTGTTGGCCATGGCGGCCATGCGGCTAATGGGCCTGAATGCCCCCTTAAACTTTAGGCAGCCCTTTAGCGCAACCAGCGTGGTGGAATACTGGCAGCGCTGGCACGCCTCCTTAAGCAACGTACTGCGGGTATTGTTTTTTAATCCCGCCAAGCGGCGCTGGGGCACATGGATCGGTGTCTGCGCCACCTTTATGGCCTCCGCCATTTGGCACGGCACCACCATAAACTTTCTGATGTGGGGCGCTTTTCAGGCAGCCATGTGGTGCTTTTCTCGGTGGCTGTTCCTCAATAATGCACCTAAACTTGGCCAGTACTTGTTATTGATCAGCGCTGTTACTATCGGTCGCGTCATATTCTCGGAGGTGGATCATCACATCCTAGCCACCAAATTGGGCAATTTG
The DNA here is from genome assembly GCA_035338675.1 of Cellvibrionaceae bacterium. Classification (GTDB taxonomy): domain Bacteria; phylum Pseudomonadota; class Gammaproteobacteria; order Pseudomonadales; family Cellvibrionaceae; genus CAMCXE01. The sequence continues at coordinate 5,802 of DAOQGS010000138.1, read as the reverse complement.
CTGACTTGGGATACCGTCAGCATACTGCATGCAGGCTCTATTATCCTTGCGCTAAGCAAACTTGATTTAGCTCGCATTGGTTTAGCGGCGCTTGTATTGGCGGTTGAGCCAATGCAAGCGCTATGGGGAAACCCAAATAAACGTTACAAAACATTAAGGATTCCGATTTTTTCAACATTGATGCTGTTGATGGTGGTGTTATTTTCCGGCGGGGATTTAGCCAATGCTGTGTACGGGGCCAGGTGAAAATATGCTTATAATCGAGTACCTATTAAAAACTGTTTTGTGCCTACTACTATTAGCTTACAGCTACATGCAACAATCCATACAATTCCTCAAGATGACCGATGAAGTGTTCAGCGCATCAATGGAAAAGAAAAATGCTACGAGTGGCAACAAATATGACTATATTGTCGTTGGAGGATCAAATGCCCTAACGGGAGTTTCCGCACGAACAATTTCAATGAAAACAAATTCAAATGCTTACAACCTTGCAATTAGCGCCTGTGAAGGGGCTGGCTTACTAGATTACCCAGATTGGCTTTCGCAATCAAACTCAACCACTAAATCCGTCATTTATTCAAGTATGAACATATGGCACCTCGCAAGACGATCTCCCTGCGAACTATATTCTGATTCATTATCAAATCAACCATACCATCGCCCATTTAATGTAATCCCCCTAGCGCGCACTATTTCAAACGCTTTACAAAAAATGTCATTTAGCATCAATGAATATGGAGATTTAACAGTACGTTCTTGCGACCCCATGATTCCACCCTTTGACCCGGGGTATGTCCATACGAACGATACGGTAAACATCAGACTTAAAAACTTTATAAGAATGGTTAATGCTACAAAGGAATATATGCACGCTGATGAGATATTTGTTCGCATCCCCCCTATTTACGTCTCACCACAGGCGGTCCCCACATTCGAACATTACCTGTCTTATATACACACCGCCTTCAGAGCACACGGCATCGCTCTGTTGGGAACAGAGCAAGCTCTCACAACCGACTCCACTAAAATGTGTTTTGGGCCGAACCACCCCACCAATGCGGCGCGGGAGGAGTATACTGACGCACTTATCCAAGAACTTACCGCCCACAAACAGCTTGTATTGCAATGACTTCATTTTTTTTCACATTCTTTATATTGGTAGTATTGCTCTTGAATCTCAGTGGGTGCAAAAACCACTCAACCAATAGTCAAAATTCTCCCGCACCAGTGCCACCCAAGCCCGATCAAAGTACAACCTACTCATTTGATGCGCAGAGTTTATCTATTGAAGGCCGCTATCTAACCAATACAGACCACAGTATCACACTGGCGTCGGCAGCCAGTAATGTAAGCTTTATGGCCCCAGGGTCTAAGCTAGAGTTTTTAGCCAGCGCCGAGTTCGAGCGAGCCTTTATTGATATATTAGTAGACGGACAATTAATACAAAAAGCTTATGTTCTCGACCATAAAACCAATACGGTATCTATTAATCTTGGCGAGAGTGCCAAAAATACCCATTTGGTTGAGATATACAATCGAGGTGAAGGCGACAGTTTCGCCACACGCTTAATTAGTCTTGAAACAGAACAAACGTTAATTCCTATAACGAAACCCAACCGCAAATTAATGTTTATTGGCGCCTCTGTAACCTGCGGAACGCTTTCTGAACCTGCGGATAATTGCGCGCTAGGACCTGCCAGCCACAATGGCCGCGTCGCCCACGGCACCCTGATCGCACACGCATTAAACGCTGAGAGTCAGTTAGTGTGCAGAAGCGGCAGGGGCATATTAAACGGCAGTGTGGCGTCTATTCCGCAGGATGCTGTGCATTTTCTCGATTACATCCTAACAACCGCCAACGGCCCGGTGTACTGGGATCATCGGTTGTTCACACCCGATGGAATTCTAATTGCTCTTGGCAACAATGATGACCTTAGCAATGGGGAGCGATTTATCAGTGCCTACAATACACTGTTATATAAACTGCGCTCGCTCTATCCAGAGGCACTCATAATCCTCACCGAAGGGCCACTTATTAGTGGTGAGCGGAAAAACCAATTAACCGCCTATTTAACCTCTATTGTAAGTGCATCAAATGATGCCAAACTCAGCTATATTCCGTCGAAAAAATACCCCAACAGCCCTTGCAACGACCACCCAGACGCCAAAACCCATCAAGCAATTGCAGAGGAATTATTACCGCAGATTAAAGAAAAACTAAAATGGTAGCGGCGACTAACCGGCAAGCTGTCAAGACATATTGTTAGGCAGCCACATTTAACTGACGCTTTTATTGGGTCATGAAAGCGTGTTAATCAGCTCAAGGGGCCTCTAAGCTTTTTCAAAGTGCGGCTTATAAAAATTCAACTTTCCATCAGATGGAAGGGAGTATTCGTCCTGTAAACAGGATTTCATGCAACATATTAACCCGGCGGCAATTCTTGCCGGGTTAATAAAGGCGGCGAGAATGCCCGGCGAAGGCAAAATAGATCAAGACCATCTATTTTGCCGCCGGGTTAATAAATGTCTGTAATCGCACAAAAAAGTAACCAAGGATGCGGACAATGAATTTAAGGAAAGCGCCCCAAACGACTCAATAACATAATAATAAACCCAACCTATTATGCTCCGCCTGTTCATTAGCAATCTTTAATAGCGCCTCGCGGCCTGCCCATTACACCGTCGGACATCATCAAGCAGATCATTATTTGCGCCTAATTAAACCCTGTGCATACTCATCCCGTATAAAAAGTACATGGGCAGATTCGCCGACCACCCAGCGCATCAATCGGCAAAGTGAAATTATCCGCGCGACACAATCAAAACCTGAGGGAATTTCAAGGTGATCACACCGGCAAACTTAAGCTATAGTCACTCAACGCCACTGCCGTCAAAACGCTTAACGCATCCATGCGCCAAGTGTATTGCGAGCCAAAAACCTGGCGGCTGCAGATAAAAATCCGTTATTATTCCGCTCATTAGAAAAAGATCGCCTAAGTACGATGATTAAAATTTTGATAGTAGGGGCAGGTATAGCTGGTTTGGCGCTCGCGCGCAGGCTTACCAATACCAACGTCAAAGTGACCATCATCGAGAGGGATTCCCACTTTCCAGTGGGCGGCGCCGGTATCTGCCTGCCCGCCAACGCTGTGATTCAAATGCGCCGCCTAGGTCTCTACGACCGCTTAATGAATGCCTCCCACACTGTCAATTTAATCGAATTTGCCAAGAGCAATGGCGCCACTATTACCACCGCCTCCTTAGGCGAGCCGCCGCTGAATATCGCTGAGTTTGTCGCCCTGCCCCGCCAGCGTTTGCTTGAGCTGTTGCAATACGGTATGTCCAACGCGGTGTGTTTTAGCAGCCAAGTGACTAAATTGAGCGAAACCGAAGGCGGTTTGTGGGTGCACATCAACCACAGCTCACGCCATGAATTTTTTGATCTTGTAGTGGCCGCCGATGGCCTGCACTCCACCACCCGGCAGCTCTCCCTTAAAAATTCAAAACCGAAAAGCCTTGGCGTAACCAATTGGCGCTTTATCGCCGAGCACCCTGAACGGGACGCCCACCCTATTTATTACTTGGGCAACGACGATGCCTTTATGGTGTATCCCATGGGCAGCACTCAGAGTTACTGTTATGCACAAATTGCCGACCCTTTAAATCAGTGGCGCCAGTTGCCCGCCATTCCCACCTTGCAAACACTATTCGGCCATTATTGCGCGCCGGTAAAAAGCTTATTAGATTCCCTAAAACCTGACACCAAGGTGATGGCGGGCACACTGGAGACTGTCAATGTCACCCGCTGTTTTGAGGGCCGCACGGTCTTTATTGGCGATGCCTTACACGGCTGCCCCCCCACTTTGCAGCAGGGGGTGGGTATGGGCTTGGAGGATGCGAATTTATTGGCGGATTTAATAACCCGCTTTCCGGTGGATGATGCGCTGCAGATGTACCACGAACAGCGCTATCCTCGCGTGCATTGGATCGTCGAAGAATCCAACCGCTTGATTGAACTGGCCAACAAGGGCAAGTCCTGGCCTGGCCGGTTAATTCGCAACACCCTGCTGCGCCAGCATGGCCCGGCCAATGTCGCCGCCTGGCGACGTATTCTCTCCGACTCAGTTCACCCGGAACTGGATTTTTAATTCCCCCTCCGCCCGCCACCTAAGAGGCCACCATGGAGCATCTTAAATCCACCCTTAGCGTGCGCCTGGCACAATATTCTGCTGCGGGGGTGAAACAGGAGAACCAAGATACTCTAGGGGCGCGCATTCCGGAGGGAACAGCCCTCGCCACCAAGGGTATAGCGCTGGCCATCGCCGATGGGGTGAGCAGCAGCGTGGCGGGCAAAGAGGCGAGCCAAACGGCGGTGGCGGGTTTTTTGTCCGATTACTACGCCACCCCAGACACCTGGCGCACGCAGCAATCGGCGGTGCAGGTGATTCAGAGCTTAAATCGCTATCTATTTGGCAAAAGCCAAAATTCGCTTAAACAAGAGGGGCATTTAACGACCTTTTCCTGTGTGATTTTAAAAGGCGATAAAGCCTTTTGTTTCCATGTCGGTGACAGCCGAATTTACCGCCTGAGGGATAATAGCTTTGAGCAACTCACCCGCGACCATGCACAAAAAGTTGATGTTAAAACCACCTATTTAACCCGTGCACTGGGCGCCGATCCGGTACTAGAAGTGGACATGAGTTCCTACGAGTTGGAGATTGGCGATATTTTTGTGCTTACCACCGACGGCGTGCACGATTTCGTCAATGCAAAACTCATCGCCCAGTGTATTAAAGACGCCTACGACGATTTGGACTCCGCCGCCGAGGGCCTCTGCCAACTGGCGCTCGCCAATAAAAGTCAGGATAACTTAAGCATTCAAATTTGCCGGGTTGAGGCTCGCGGCACCGCCTCCCAGGCCGACGCAGTCACGGTGCTCTCCCGCCTGCCCTTCCCCCCATTTTTGCAGGTGGGGCATATTCTCGATGGCTTGACCATCAAAAAAATCCTGCACGAATCCGAGCGCAGCCAGGTGTATCTGGTGCACACCCAGGACGGCACGCCCCTGGTGATGAAAACCCCTTCAGTTAATTACGAGGATGACCCGGTTTATATCGAGCGCTTTGTGTTGGAAAGCTGGATCGGCGCGCGCATCCACAACGCCCATGTGGTGCGCGTGGTGGAACCGCCCAACCCGCGCTCCTGCCTCTATTACCTCACCGAATACATACAGGGCCCATCCCTCACCCAACTCATTAAAGAGCGCGCGCCCTTTGCCATCCCCGATGCGATTGAGCTGGTGGATCAGCTCATCAAAGGGCTGCGCGCCTTTCACCGCAAGGACACCCTGCACCAGGATCTAAAACCGGACAACGTGATCATCGGTAAGCGCGGTGCGGTGATTGTTGATTTTGGCTCCTGCTGGGTGGCGGGCATTCAAGAGGCCGGCGCCACCTTTGAGCGCGATACGATTTTAGGCACCCTGGATTACTCCGCACCGGAATACCGTTTAGGCAGCCACGCGGGGGAGCGCTCTGACCTATTCTCCCTCGGGGTGCTGCTGTACGAAATGCTCACCCAAAAACTGCCCTACGGCAGTGCCTATAGCAGTGCTATGGATCTGAAATCCCTGCAGAAGCTCAACTATATTTCCGCCTGCGCCATCAATCCTTTAGTGCCTTTCTGGCTGGATAAAACCCTGGAAAAGGCCCTACATATCAATCCTGAACGGCGCTATGAAAGCCTGAGCGAATGGCTGCAAGACCTTAAACGGCCCAATCCCCACCTGCTCACCCAGCG
>DAOQGS010000137.1:0-7974 GCA_035338675.1 Cellvibrionaceae bacterium | reverse complement strand
GCCCATCTATCAAAAAGTGGTACAGGGTAAGGATTTGGTGGCGGATATTCTGCCGCCGCCGGCCTATATCATCGAGGCGAATTTACTCGCCCACCAATTGGCGTTTGTCACCAGCAGCGAGCAAAAAAACCTTATCGCCCAGGTGGAGCAATTGCAGCGGGATTTTATCGCCCGTAATCAATTCTGGCAGCAGCAGGATATTCCTCCTGCAATAAAAGCTCTTTTGACATCTGCTGCAGCCCCCGCCGAGCGTTTTTTTACTGCATTTAGCGGGCGCTTAGCACCGGCCATCAAATCCGGTGAGACGGCGCGGGCGGCGGATATTCTTAAGGATATGCAGGCGGATTACAGTGCCCATCGGCAGGCGATTGATAAATTGGTTGCCGAATTGGCAGTAGTTAATAAACAGGTTGAAGAGGCGGCGGTACAAAGTGTCAGCGACACCCGCTGGGAATTGGGCGGTTTATTTTTATTGATTAGCGTGTTTTGCTTAGCCGCCGCCCAGTGGTCGCGCATTAAAGCCATTGCGCTGATCGGCGGTGAGTTATCCACGGCGTTATATTGGGTGGGGCGTTTGGGGGATGGAGATCTGCGCCAGCAGCCCCGCAATCCGCCTGCGGGCAGTATTTTGGCGGCTTTTGGCAGTTTAACCGATAAAATTAATCGGGTTTTGCAGGGCATAGACAGCACCAATCGCGAAGTGAGCCAATCCATCTATCAGGTGATGTCGGTCTCCAAACAAATTTCCCAGGTGAGCACAGATCGTCAGCGCGGTGCCGATTTAGTCAATCAAACCACGCAGGGATTATTAACCGGTTTAAATCGCGTCAAACACCTGGTGGAAGATACACAAAGCCGCACACAAAATGCAGCTAATAAAGCTCAGCAGGGTTTAAATGCGGTTTCACAAATTCGCACCCATGTGGCGCAGACGGTTGATAAGGTATTACACAGCGAATCCTGTATGCGCGAATTAGCCGCCGCAACCGGTGAAATTCATTCCATAGTTAGCAGTATTAAAGCCATCGCCGATCAGACCAATTTGTTGGCGTTAAATGCGGCCATTGAAGCGGCCCGCGCAGGGGAGCAGGGGCGCGGGTTTGCGGTGGTGGCCGACGAGGTGCGCACCTTAGCCACCCGCACCGGTGAAGCCACGGCGCAAATTACCCAGTTGGTGAGCGGTTTAAATTCCAAAGTGGATACCACCTTATTAACCATGTGCCAGGTGGCCGAGGTGGTAACCCAGGTGCAAAGTTACACGGATGAAAATGACGAGTCGATTTCGCAAATTGTCCACACCGCCCAACATAATCACGCCGCCAGCAGTGAAATTTTGCAGGCCACCCAAGAGCAATTAAATCATCTTGAACGCTTAAGTCATCAAGTTGAAGATTTATTTTCGGCGCTTAAATTCAGCGATACCACGTTGAAAGTCACCGCAACAATTTCCAATGCGCTGGAAAAAACCGTGGCGGATTTGCAGGCGCAAATTGGCTTTTTTAAATTTATCCCTAACACCTTAGAAGACCCTCACCCGAATACCAAGCGCGAACATCCGCGCTTGCGCAATAGTTTATTGGTGATGGCAGGCAGGCCCGGCGGGCAAAAAGTGCAGGGCGTGACGGTGGATTTTAGTTTGGGCGGTATGCGCCTTGCCACACCTACCTATATAAATGCCGATAAACAAGACCTGATTGAATTACAGATTAAGCCGCCCGTGGATCAGCTCAATGCCTATTTAAATCGCCCGCCGATTATATTGCAGGGGCGTATTGTGCGGGTTCATCAAGAGGGCGATGAAATTCATTACGGCATTTCCTTCGAGGACCTAGAGTCCGACCAACAACGTGAGCTTGAATTGGTGCAGTCTTTTTATCTCGCCGCATAAAATGGCTTGAGGCAATGCCGCCCGATTATGTGCCCCCAAGCCCTGACTCAACCGGGGCTTGGGGCTATTAAAGTCCCCCTAAGCCAAGCATAATTGCCGCCAGCAACACGAGGTGATTATGACCGCTAATACAATTTATGCCCAAATAGCCCATGAATTAAATGTGGCTACCGCACAGGTAAGCGCCGCTTGTCAATTATTGGATGAAGGCGCCACGGTGCCGTTTGTGGCCCGCTACCGCAAAGAAGTTACCGGCGGCCTAGACGACAACCAATTGCGCCTACTGGCCGAGCGCTTGGATTATTTACGGGAATTATCCGCGCGCAAAACTAGCATTTTAAAATCCATCGCCGAGCAGGGGAAATTAACCCCCGAACTTGAGCGCGCTATTGGACAGGCGCACACTAAAACTGCCTTAGAAGACCTCTATTTACCCTATAAACCTAAACGCCGCAGCAAAGCGCAGACCGCTAAAGAAGCGGGCCTTGAGCCATTGGCGCTAGGGCTTTTGCACAACCCCAGCTTAGAGCCTCTCGCAGCGGCTAAAGCCTATATAAACCCGGACTTCAGTATTAATACTGAAGCAGACGCGCTGGAGGGAGCTAAACATATTTTAATAGAGTTATTTAGCGAGACGGCGCCGCTGTTGGAACAATTGCGCCAGCATCAAAAGGAGTACGCCTGGGTTGAGGTGCGCGTGGCTAAAGGCAAAGAATCGGCGGCGGCTAAATTTCAAGATTATTTTGATTACCGCGAACCCTGGAAAAAAATTCCCAGCCACCGCGCGCTGGCTATTTTTCGCGGTGAAAAAGAAGATTTATTGGTGGTGTCGCTTAAGCATCCAGAAGAAGCTATTGCCCATCCGTGCATCGGTATTATTGCCGCGCAATTTTCCCTGGCCGATCGTAAACGCGCAGCTGATAGCTGGTTAATGGCGGTGGTGGTTGCGGCCTGGCAGCAAAAATTAGCCAAAAATATTGAAAGCGATTTAATGGGTGAGCTGCGGGAAAAAGCCGAGCACGAGGCCATCGCCGTATTTGCCCGCAATTTAAAAGACTTATTATTAGCCGCTCCCGCCGGGCAAAAAGCGGTATTGGGGTTAGATCCAGGCTTGCGCACAGGCGTAAAACTGGTAGTGCTGAGCGCCACCGGGCAAGTGCTCGAACACGGCGCTATTTTCCCTCATCCGCCCCACCATAAAATCGCTGAAGCCGCAGCGGTTGTGGTAAAACTCATTAAAAAACACCAGGTGCAATTAATTGCCATAGGCAATGGCACGGCCAGCCGCGAGACGGAAAAATTTATCGCCGATATTTTAAAAGCGCAGCCTGATTTAACGGCGCAAAAAATTGTCGTGAGCGAAGCGGGCGCGTCGGTGTATTCAGCCTCTGAACTGGCCGCAAAAGAATTCCCGGAGTTGGACGTTACCATTCGCGGTGCTATTTCCATCGGCCGCCGCCTGCAGGATCCTTTGGCGGAGCTGGTGAAAATTGACCCCAAGGCCATAGGTGTGGGCCAGTATCAACACGATGTATCGCAAACCCATTTAGCGCGTGCATTGGATGCGGTGGTGGAGGATTGTGTGAATGCGGTGGGGGTGGAAGTCAATACCGCGTCGGCGCCGCTGCTTGCGCGGGTGGCGGGTTTAAATGCCACTATTGCCAATAATATTGTGGCGTTTCGCAATGAAAAAGGCCCGTTTAAAAATCGCCAACAATTATTAAAAGTGCCGCGCTTGGGCGCCAAAGCTTTCGAGCAGGCGGCGGGATTTTTGCGTATTCATCAAGCGCCAAATCCCCTGGATGCTTCAGGGGTACACCCGGAATCCTATCCGGTGGTGGAGGCCATCGCGGCAAAACATCAGCGCAGCATTGCCGCATTAATTGGCGACAGCAGTTTTTTGCGCAGCTTAAAACCCAGCGATTATGCCAATGCACAATTTGGTGTGCCCACGGTTACGGATATTTTAAAAGAATTGGATAAACCCGGCCGGGACCCGCGCCCAGAATTTAAAACCGCGCAATTTAAAGACGGCATAGAAAAAATTACCGATTTGCAACCGGGCATGATTTTGCAGGGCGTAATTACCAACGTCACGAATTTTGGCGCCTTTGTGGATGTGGGCGTCCATCAAGATGGTTTAGTGCATATTTCCATGCTTGCCCACCAATTTGTTAAAGACCCCCACGCAGTGGTTAAGGCGGGCGAAATCGTTGCGGTGAAAGTGATGGAAGTGGATGCCGCCCGCAAGCGGATTGCGCTCTCCATGCGGCTTGATGATGTGCCCGGCCAGGAGGCCAAACCTGTGGCGACCAAACACCAGGCGGCAGGCCCCAAGCAGAATAATCCTGCGCCTGCCACGGGCACTATGGCGGCATTATTCAGCCAAGCCCTGCAAAAAAAGAAACCCTAGGCCTGTTATTAACCCGGCGGCAATGAGTGCCGGGTTAATAAAGGCGGCAGGGATGCCGCCTCGGCTGTATAAACCGCCGCGAGCCGCACTAAAACAAGAAAATCCGCGCATTTTCGTAGGTTTAGTGCGGCGAAGGCAAAATAAATCAGGACGATTTATTTTGCCGCCGGGTTAATATGTGCCTAGCCATTTATAAATTCCATTATACAAATCGAGAGACCCTGCCTGCCTTGGTGTTGGCAGGTTGCGCTCTTGGTTATGGTCAGCCGTGAGATCGCCCCGTGAACCATTTAAACCAATGCCCCGAACAGATTGCTATTGATGAATTAACCCAGCGGCGGCTGTTTAACCAAGTGGGTAAGCCCCTAGAGCAAACCCCGCAATCCTTAGAGCAGGCCTTCTCCTGGCAGCAGGCGGTGGCGGCGCAAATGGCGGTGCAGGGGCGGCCTGTGGTGGGGTGGAAATGTGCCCTGCCGAGCGCCGAGCGCTGGGGTTTGGCGCCTATTTTCCAGTTGCATCGGGGCGCAAGTGTGGCGCTGCCTGCCCATAGCCCGCGCGCTTTAGTGGAGCCTGAATTTGCCTGGCGGGTGCGGCAGGATCTGCTGCCGGGGCAAACCTATAGCCCGGAGGCGCTGCGCCAAGCCTTGCAGTGCCATTTGGCCTTAGAGATTATTTTTGATCGTTTTGAAGCCGGTGCCAGGGTGGACTATTACAGCCGTTTGGCCGATGGTCTGCTCAATCACAGCCTGTGGTTGGGGCCGCCCCTGCCTGAGGCGCCCGCGCAGTTGCCCCTGCGCTGGCAGGTGGGCGCTGAGCGGGCGGCGGTGGAAGGGGTGCACCCCAGCGGCGATGCCTTTGCTCCGGCCGAATGGTTGGTGGCGTTTTTACACCAGCGCGGCATGGGTCTGTACGCCGGGCAGGTGATCATCACCGGCTCCTTAAACGGCCTGTGGCGCTTGCCGGTGAACCAGCCGGTGGTCATCGAATACGCCGATCTGGCCCGGATCGAGGTGGAATTCACCTCCGAGGTGTGTGCTTTAGACGGCGCTACTGGCTGATTTCCCGCACCAGGCGAAATCCGGTGAGGTTATCCGCCTTGCCGTCGTGGGGGGTGGCACTGCTGGCGGTGCATTGATCCATGGCGGTTTCCCGGGAACCGCCCAGAGCCGCCACACTGCCGCCACTGGTGGCCCACTCGCGGGCATTGCCGATGTGATTCACCAGCCCCCAGCGGTTGGCGCCGCCCACCGTGGCACCCACCAGGGCGTCGCCTTTTTGAATGCCGCGGGAGTTGAGGCTGCAGTTGCGGTTGGGGTCGGTTTGTTCACTGCCGGCGCGGGCGGCGTACACCCATTCGGCGCGGGTGGGCAGGCGGTAGGTTTTGCCGGTTTTTTTACTCAGCCATTCGGCATAACCCTGGGCTTGGCTGAGGCTAATTTGCGTAGCGGGCAGGTTGCCGTCCCCGGCGATGGGGCTGCAGCGACCGGAGCTTTTGCAGTAGCCGTTAAATTCATCCACGGTGGTTTCGTATTTGCCGATGGCGAAGGCTTTTAACTCGCCGTTGGCGGGCACCACCACCAGGTTTGGCGTGCGGCCGCCATCGCTCAGGGTATCTTTGCAGCTGCCCCGTGCACCCGTGCCGCCAAGGCCCGCTAAACTCAGCGGGCAATTATCCCGGGCGGCAAATTGTAATCCGCTCAAAAGTGCGTTGCCGGGGAATAGGCGCAGGGCCATTTTTTTCAATTCTTCCGCGCGGGGCACCGACGCTTCACTAATTTTTTTCACACAGCCAGCCAGGGCGGCAATAATTTTGGCTTCGTCTTTGGCGTAGGTTTGTGCATTGATGGATTTTAATTTGCCGACGGATATTTCCAAGTCGCGCATATCCGGTGTGGTAGCACAGCTTAATTGATTGGTGACGGTATCCAAGGCCACCTTGTAGTGATCCCCCGCATCATTGGCTTTGGCGGGCGCTGTATCAGGCGTTTTCAGCGGGGTTGCCGCCGCATTTTGCGCCTGTTGCTGGGCTAATTGTTGGGCGCGCTGCTGGGCTTCGGCGAGGCGTTTTTGTTCGGCTTCTTGAATTTTGGCGGCAAGCGCGGCGATTTTGCTTTGAATATCCAGCGCCTGTTGTTGATCCGGCCCATAGCGCTCGTAACTTTTAAATAATGCCTGGGCATCGCTTAGGGCGTCTTTTTTAATCGCTTCGTCTATTTTGGGTACATATAAATCGATAATTTTTTGTCGCAAACCTTGCCACCAGGTATTTTGCTCGCCCACTAATTGTTTGGCTTCCGCCATTTCCGACCACAACTGCTCCTGCCAGCCGGGGGTAAAGCTGGGTTCGGCTAATAATTTTTTAATGGCTTTTTCGCTTAATTCTTGGCGCAGGCGTTTTTCAATGGATAACACATCCGGCCCCTGTTGGGGCTCGGGCCAAAAATAATAGGCGGCGCCGCCCGCGCCAATTAAGGCGCTAAATAACACCCAGGCGACGGCATTTTTTTGGGTATTTTTGTAGCTGAATAATTGCCAAAATTCCTCCACCGTCGGCACGCGGTCGCTGCGGTGAAAGGCCAGGGCAAGTTCAATGGCGCGCCACTGGCGTTTATTTAAAAAAGGGATTTTTTTCGGCTTTAATTGCAGGCTTAAGGCTTCGGTGGCGGGCTTGCGATTAAATGGGTGTTGGCCGGTAAACATTTCATAGGCGATACAGCCGAGGGCATAAATATCGTCGCGAGCATCGGGGGTCTCACCTTTGAGCATTTCTAAGCTGGCGTAGGCCGGGGTTAAAGCACCTAAGCTTCCCGCGTCGAATAATGTGTGGTCCTCTTCATTGGCGGAGGCGGACATATCGGCAATGGCCGCCGCTCGGGCGATACCAAAATCCAGTACTTTGGCGGTGGAATTTTTCAGTACAAAAATATTGCCGGGCTTAAAATCCGAGTGAATGATTTTATGGCGATGGGCGTGAATGAGGGCGGCGGTAATATCGCGCAGAATTTTATGGGCGTCCTCCGGCAATAAACCGGTGGCTTTGTATTGGGTAATTAATTTATCCAGCGGCTTGCCGTCTAAAAACTCCATGGTCATAAACACGGTTTCGCCGTCGCGGTCGAAGTCGTGTACGTTGACAATATTGGGGTGGGCAATTTTTTGGGTTTTGCGCGATTCCCGCTGCAGGGAAATAAACGCTTCGGGGTGTTCTTTAAAGGCTTCGCCCAATACCTTAATCGCCACATAGGGCTCGCGATCCTGGGCCTCTACTTTTAATAAATCCTTCGCTTTGTACACCACACCCATACCGCCTGCGCCGAGAATTTCTTCGATCACAAAGCGGCCTTTTAAAATGCGCGACTGGGCCTGTTCGCGGGGTTTAGTGCCGGCAATTTGCGTCACCATTTCGGTGGCGGCGGCAGGTTTGGCCACCTCGGAAATAGGCCGTTTTTGCCGGTTGCTGCCCACCGGTTGCAACAGCGTTATAAATTCCGCCACTAGGTTTTCCCCCTCGGGGGTGGACTCCAGGGGGCGCGGCGTTTGCACTTTGGTGAGATCGGCCGCTGGCGGGGCGGGTGTTGGCGGGCCGGGCGGGGCAGGTTTGGTAGGGGGTGGGGATTGCGGGGCCTCCCGGCGGGGCGGCATAAACTGGGTGCGGTCGTCGTCACTCATGGAG
>DAOQGS010000136.1:3385-7993 GCA_035338675.1 Cellvibrionaceae bacterium | reverse complement strand
GGCGGTGCGACTGCTGTAGCGGCCATCTAAAGGGGATACTGCGGTTAACGACGATAGGGGGAGGGAGTTGGTAGACATAAAATTCACTGTATTTAGTGGTTAACTATTTCACTCTTGGCGGCTTTGATTAAATCTTCTAACGCCTGAGTAAGTTGCTTGCGATAAAAAATAAAATGCCAGCGCTTGCCGCCGACTTGATGCCATAACATGGCCGAACGAATGGCGGCTAATAATAGGCTGCGGATTAAATTGGCTAAACGCGGCTGTTGTAGATAATTAGCTTCGCCTACTACCTGTATCCTAAAACTAAAGGTGCTAATAGTGGTGCTGTAGGTTTCTGCCAGGTTTGCCACTAGGTTGTCGGAATTGAGGCCAAACATATCCACCTGGGTGGCGGCCTTATCCAATTTTGCACCAATTTCGGCGAGCATTTTAGTATTTTTGCTGAGTTTTTTTTGCAGGTGTAAAACACCCATGCAATAGCGCAATAAATGGGCATGGGTAGGGTTGCACTGCTGGGTCAGTAGGCTGTGTAACACTTCCATGCTGTTGAGTAAAAAGCCCAATTGGCCGTATACATCCAGAGTATCTTTGGGTTGGCGTTTGAACAGTGTGCGCAAACAGGGCTCTAAATCTGCATTGGCGATGGAGCCGTGCTGGGCGATTTTATCAACCAAAATTACCGCGTGAATGACGCCGGATAGGCTTAACGCCATTTGTTGCCAACGATTTAACTCCACAGTACACCTCTAATTAGAATTAAACGCATGGTCTATGACGGCGCCGCCCAAGCAGCGCTCACCTAAATAAAATACCACCGATTGGCCCGGTGTAATGGCCCGTTGGGGTTGTTTAAACATAATGGTGAGGTGATTGTTACTATCTACCGTGACGCTACACTTTTGATCAGCCTGGCGGTAACGGGTTTTTGCCGTGCACTCAAAAGGCGTATCAACTTGAATTGCCGCCGCGAATTCTGGGTTGATCCAATGGACTTGCGAGGCATTTAAACCCTGGGCGAATAATAATGGATGGTCGCTGCCTTGCACTACGCGCAAAATATTATGGGCGAGATCTTTCTGAGCCACGTACCAGGGCGCTTCCCCCGCACCGGCAACACCGCCAATGCCCAGGCCTTGGCGTTGGCCGATGGTGTGGTACATCAAGCCTGCGTGTTCGCCGAGGACATTGCCTTTGTCATCTTGGATCAGCCCAGGCTGGGCCGGTAAATAGGTTTGTAAAAAATCTTTAAAACGCCGTTCACCAATAAAACAAATGCCGGTGCTGTCTTTTTTATTGTAGGTAATTAGGTTTTGTTCTTCAGCAATTTTGCGCACTAGGGGTTTAGCTATGTCGCCGATGGGAAACAGGGTTTGGCTAAATTCTGTCTCGCCCACCGCGTGCAAAAAATAACTTTGGTCTTTGTTGTTATCCAAACCCTTAAGTAAATAGGTTTCGCTAGCGGTAGTGAGGGTGCGGGCGTAATGGCCGGTGGCAATTTTGTCGGCGCCTAATATGCGGGCGTACTCTAAAAATACTTTGAATTTAATTTCCCGGTTGCACAAAATATCCGGGTTGGGTGTGCGGCCTGTGCGATATTCCGCTAAAAAATGTTCAAAAACATTATCCCAATAATCGGCGGCAAAGTTAGCAGTGTGTAATTTAATGCCCAGTGTGTTGCATACCTGTTGGGCGTCGGCTAAATCGGCCTTGGCGGTGCAGTATTCGGTGCCGTCGTCTTCATCCCAGTTTTTCATAAATAGGCCTTCCACCTGGTAGCCCTGCTGTTTGAGCACATAAGCTGAGACAGAAGAATCTACGCCGCCGGACATGCCAACGATTACTTTGCAGGATTTGACAGACATACAAACGCACGGAAGAAAGGGGGCGCTATTCTACCCGATTTGAACTGGGCGTGGCGCCCGCTTGTGCCAGCAGGGCCTTCTCTTCCAAACTCACCACGCTGGGGTTGGCCATGCTGTGTACGGCGGATTTAACGCAGTTGCGCCCGGCCCGTTTGGCTTCATAGAGCAATTGGTCGGTCTCCTCCAGCCATTGGGCTAGGGATTTGGCGCTGTTGGCCGCAAATGAAGAGACACCAAAACTGGCCCGCACCTCTAGGGCGCCGTTTGGCAAGGGTAGGGGATTTTCAACCAGTGCTTGCCGCACCCGTTCGGCGATTTGTTTGGCCACCAGAATAGGGGTTGAGGGCAGAATTACGGCGAATTCCTCACCGCCCTGGCGGCAGGGGATATCCAATTTGCGCACCGCATTGCGCAATAGATTGGCCAAATGCATAAGCGCTTGATCCCCCACCGCATGGCCGTAGGTATCGTTTATCTTTTTGAAGTGATCGATATCGAGGAGGATCAGGCTGGTGGGCAGTTGGGTGCGCTGGGTGCGTTCAATCTCCTGGTGCAGGCAGATCATTAGGTGGCGCTGATTAAAGAGTGAGGTTAGGTTGTCCGTGCGGGTTTGGGCGGTAAGCTCTTGGATCTGCGCCTCCAATGCCTCCAAGCGGTCGATGACCGGGCATTGCGGTTCTCCAACAGGGCACTGGGTCATGGCGCAGGTCCTCGATATCTATGAACAATAAAATGTGTGCGTATCTTAACAGCAGGGGCATTGCTGAGGGCATTTTGAAGGCACAAAAAATCAAAGTTGCTAGACCCTGAGGTCGGGATTTAGGCTCCAAGTGTAAAGTTTGGACTAGCCGCCTTTGGGGGATCCTGATCTGGCTAAACAGGTGGTAATTGTTAAGTGCGGCTGATTGTAAAAAAACTCTAGTGCACCAGCGGCTCGCGTTGTAGAGCTTGCAAATAAAAAAACGCGCCGGTAATTATTATCGGCGCGCTTTTATAGGAAATACTAATTGCTAAATTCTCCAGTTCTTAGCCTACGTACTGGGCATTTCGGCGGCTGTTGATAATTATTACCACCTAACTGGCAACTTATTGAGCTGTGTCTGTCCAGCCCATAATGGGTTTAATAGCTGCGACTAATTGGCTGGCCATTGCCTCAGCGCCTGCAACAGACGGATGCCAATCACAACCTAATTGATTTTGCGGCGGGAAGGTTAATTGGACAAAATGAACTCGATCAAAACCCATTGAACGCTGTTGCTGAACGGCCGTTTGCATATTAGCGACGGGTTGCGCCAAGCTATTATCGGCTACCAGGAAAATTCGCGTCTGTGTGCCGTAGGCGGTGCGCACTTGATTAATTAAATCATGAATGCCCTGTATAAATACCTGCGCAGCTGGGTAGGGTTGGGTGGAGTAGTCATTGGTGCCTAATTTTATCACCACCACTTCAGGAACCCAGTTTTTAAAATTCCAGGTGAGGTCGGCGCGGTTCATGAGTGTTCTATTGTAGTAATAGGGCATTGGCATGGCGCTGGTGGTATTGGTGTCAGCGTAATTACGCACGGCGCCAAAACCAGAAATAGCAATCGAGCGGCTATCAGCATTTAGTGTGCGGGCCGCAATGGTTGCAAAAGACAGATAACTGTTTTCATAGGGCCTATACACACCCTTGCAATCCAAAGCCGGGCCTTCGTTGCCATAACCCACTGTATGGGAATCGCCAATAAATTCGATTCTTCGATTGGGCGTGGCCGGCAGGGCGAGAAGCTCGCCCCCTTGGGGTAAACGAATACCTTTAAATTGCCCCGAGCCGAAATTGGGGCCGGTGCGCTTAGTTAATAAAACTCGGTGAGAGCCTTGCGCTAGGGTTACCGGGTAGGATTGGCTGCTGGTAGTTGAAATAACCTTTTCCAATTTGCCATCGATAAATAAGTTGTAATCGTTTTTGCCATCATTGATTAATAATTCCAGCTGCCGTGCATTAATATTAAATTCAATCTGTGTATTGGCCCAATCATATTCCGCCGCCGCTGCACTTAATGCTACTCGGCCGTTATAACGAATCAACGAATTATTCGGCGCAATGGTTATGGGCGCCCCGCCATTAGAGCTAGAACTGGAACTGCTCGATGAACTTGAACTGCTCGAAGAGCTGGAGCTTGAGGAACTGGAACTAGAGGTGCTTGAGCTGGACGAGCTAGAAGAGTTTGACGAACTTGAATTGGAGGAAGTACTGGAGCTGCCGCTGGATGAGCCAGTGCCCGTTGTACCGCCACAACTTATTAACGCCATGCATAGTATTGATGCAGCACTCATATTAAGGGTTGGGTGTAAGGCAGTTTTCAGTCTATGCAACATAAATGGGTGCTCTTTTATTATTATCACAATTTTTAAACGCCTGAGAAACGCGTATTCAAGTGGCGGCTGAGATTCAGCTGAATAAGTGGATATTATCATTGGATACAGGCAAAAATAGTTATCTGCGACACACTGTTAGCAGTTTGGTCGGCTTCACCCGGTATTTCTTTGGCTGCCAGGCTTCAGTGTAGACGCTAAAAAATTATTAAAACCTTAGCCTATTGATTGCGCGTTAATTCGCAATCGCCAATTAATGGATCGGTACTCTCTGTTTTGCCGCTGGGTTAATAAGAAATACAAATGCTGGTGCGATTGTATTGCTGTCGCAATCTGTTGCCTGTTGCCTGTTGCCTGTTGCCTGTTGCCTGTTGCCTGTTGCCTGTTG
>DAOQGS010000136.1:0-3285 GCA_035338675.1 Cellvibrionaceae bacterium | reverse complement strand
CTGTTGCCTGTTGCCTGTTGCCTGTTGCCTGTTGCCTGTTGCCTGTTGCCTGTTGGCTGGATTTTGCTGTCTGCTATTAGTGCTGTATTTAAATATCGACGAAAAAATATTGGTTCAGCATTTTTTACTCCTAACCAAGGTAAAAGTCCTTTAAATCAGCATTCCAATGCCTCGCTAGGGCCGCATCAATACAGCAAGCGACGAAAAGGCAGATAAAATTAATCAGAGGGTATCAAACACTTACCCCTAAACATAAATGGATCCTGCGACTGCGCGCAGGATGACAGTTCGGTTATACAGAATAACAGTTAGGTTCTGCAGAATGGCGATTGGGTTGTGCAGAATGACGGTTGGCTTATGCAGATTAACAGTTGGGTGAAATTTAGCAGCCTGCCATCTTCCGCATTTTTAAACGAGTTATCTGGGCGTTTTGAACGCGTCATCCTGGCGTAGTCGCAGGATCCAAATGCACTTCCGCCCCTTGCCGCAGATTGCACCCGGGCAACACACCGCAAGCAACGAACAGACAGGTAAATATAAATTACGGGGTACTGAATAGTTATGAAAATATTGGTGTATGTAAGTGGCCAGATTATTCTAGATATTTAATTTGCACTGGGCAAAAAGCAACCTTTAGCTACGTTTCAAACTGACGGCACCATATCAACCATAGTGCCGATATTTGTGTGAGAAGTTCGCCGCGCACTTTTAAATGAAGTTGCATAACTGTGTGTTTAGACGAGTTGGATTTAATTTACCTGCAGGTAAAATTGCAAGCGTACACGAAGTATTCGACTACTTATCACATCAGCGGCCAATTCTAGGGCTGAATACTATGATCAGCGCAAATTCAACTTTGCACAGTTAATCTGCCCGAAACCCTAAAAACCCCAAAAACCCCAAAAATCGTTTACACACGCCTTTTATATTTGTTGTTTTACACCCGTGTGAGCGGCCAGCTTAAACACAGGGCTGTGGTCAAAATTTTACTTAATAGATGCTTTGGCTTTATTTAGCGGCGCAGCCCGAACTTTACGGGGGATGGTTTTGTATTCTGCATCCCCGCCTGTGTTGCATCCCCCCGCTGCGATTGGTCCTCCTTTATTGTCTTACCATCTTACAAAAATGTGCACCAATTAATATCATTTCAACCATAACCCCCTAAGATAAAGTCCACATGGATTTAAGCATTCCTCAGCGGCAGCCCCCTAGGCCGAACCCAACCCCAAAATGACAATAAACATCGGGAAACACCATGAAAACCCTGCACACCATAACCCGCTATGCGGGTGTCCTTTTTTTTGCCAGCCAATTTGCCGGCTGCGGTGGTGACCCTTCCGCCTCATCGAGTTCTTCATCCAGCAGTACGTCCAGTTCGTCTTCAAGCTCCAGTAGCAGTAGTTCCAGTAGCAGTAGTTCCAGTAGCAGTAGTTCATCCAGCTCAACCTCGTCGAGCAGCTCATCCTCTTCCAGTGGCACAGCGCACCCCTGCGCCAGCACCGACGCTGCTGCATTTCAAGCCTATGCTCGGGCAATACCCGGCACCATTGAGACTGAAGATTTTGACCCGGCGGGATTTTTGGATTCCAGCGCGGAAAACCAAGGCAATAGTTACCGCACAGATACCGCGGTCGATATCAAAGCTATCAGTGGCGGCAATGCCATCGGCTGGATGACCAGCGGAGAATGGCTGGAGTACACCATTAATGTGGAGCGCGCAGGCACCTATGATGTCACCATCCGCGCAGGCGCTATAAGCCTTGGCCGCAGCCTATCCATCAGCCAGTGCAACAGCACCTTATTAGCCAATTTTGAGGTGCCAAAAATAAATGAGTGGGGACAATTTAAAACCTGGTCTGCAGGAAAAATTACGCTGCAACCGGGTCGCCAGAAAATTCGCATTACTGTTACCGGTGGCGACGATATGGATATAGATTGGATTCACATAGGCCCCTACACCGGCACCATCGATCCACCCAACCCGGCAATTTTAGGCGCAACCCCACCTATGGGGTGGAACTCCTGGAATACCTTTGGCTGCAGCATCAGCGAAACCCTCATTAAACAGACCGCCGATGCCATGGTGAGCAACGGCATGAAAGACGCAGGTTACCAATATGTGAATATGGACGATTGTTGGATGAACGGGCGCGATGCCAACGGCAAACTGCAATGGGATAACACCACCTTTCCTTCGGGCATTCCTGCCTTGGCGCAGTATGTTCACGGCAAGGGTTTAAAACTGGGTATTTACCAATCAGCCAACCAATGGACTTGCGTGGGTGTATACGGCAGTGCCGCCGATAAAACAAAACGGGTGGGCAGTTTAGGTCACGAGGCTCAAGATGCTACTACCTTCGCCGAGTGGGGCATCGATTATTTGAAATACGATTTATGTGCAGGCCAGCGCGCCTCGATAATTAAAATGGGCCAGGCCATACGCGCCCAAACACGGCCCATCCTGTACAGCATCAACCCAGGTAATGGCCAAAATGATTTGGACCCGCCCAAACAAAATTGGGATATGGCGGGAGTTGCCAATGTTTGGCGCATAGGTTTTGACATTAATGCCAGCTGGAGCTCGGTAATGCGCCTGCTGGATGAAAATTCAAAACTCTATTCCTACGCAGGCCCCGGTGGTTTTAATGACCCGGATATGTTGGAAGTAGGCAAGCTTGCCAATATCAATGAAGACCGTTCCCACTTTGCCCTCTGGGCGCTTATGGCAGCACCGCTAATTGCGGGTAACGATATTCGCAATATGAGCGCCAATACCAAAGCCATATTAACCAACAGCGAAATTATTGCCGTGAATCAGGATGTATTGGGGATTCAAGGCCGTGTGGTGGCAACGCCGGGGCAGGATTTACAGGTGTGGTCGAAAACCCTCTCCGGCAATAATAAAAGAGCCGTAGTTTTATTCAACCGCAGCAACAATACAGCCTCCATCACGGTTAAATGGAGTGATTTAGGCCTGCCAGCGGGCGCCGCAACAGTGCGCGACCTCTGGAGCCATACAGATTTAGGCCGCTTCAGCGATAGCTACACGGCTACCAATATTCCCGCCCATGGCAGCGGGATGGTGATTATCAGCAGTGCTAATTAAAGCCTGATTAGCGCACAAGGATGTGCATCTACACAAAATTGCTGCTGACTCTGTCCAGCAGCCTGTTGAAATATTACCTTGCGAGCGTTGGCGGCGTTAAATTGTGACAAAAATCCTCGTTTGTTGCGTGTAAACTCGGCAATTGCTCCTGCATTGCTCTACCTCCTGCATCCATGCAG
>DAOQGS010000135.1:0-7995 GCA_035338675.1 Cellvibrionaceae bacterium | reverse complement strand
CGGACATTATGGCGGGCAATATCATCGGCATTATCGGCCAGCGCCCGGTGCGCACCCTGTGTTCGTTCTGCAAGCATCCGCGCCGCGCCGAAGACGTGGAACGGCTGATTTTAGGCGTGGATGGGCCGGTCACCGTCTGGGATGCCTGCGGCTGTGAGCGCTGCGGCGGCACCGGCTACAAAGGGCGGGTTTCGGTGTTGGAAATCTTAAAAATGGACGCGGAGCTTGATGAGTTGATTACCCAGCGGGCCAGCCTGCGGGTGATGCTCAGAGCGGCGGTGGGCAAGGGCTTTAAAACCATGGCCGATGACGGTATCCGCCGGGTGCTGGAGGGGCATACCACCCTCGAAGAGCTCAGCCGGGTGGTGGATTTAACCGGGCGCTTGGCATAGTTATGGGGCAGTTTAATTACAAATCCATCGACAAAAACGGCCTGCTCAGCAAGGGCCGTATGCAGGCGAGCAACCCGCTGGATTTAGAACACCGCCTGGCCCAGCAGGGGCAGGAATTAATTACCTGCGCTGAAATAAAACCCGGCGGCCTGTTTCGCGGCCGCCATAAGCTTACCCGCCGCGACCTGATCAATATGCTGTTCCAGCTGGAACAGTTGACCAAATCCGGTGTGCCGCTTTTGGAGGGGCTGGTGGATTTGCGCGATAGCACCAGCCCGGGTTATTACCGCGATGTGTTGGCAGGCCTGGTGGAATCCATTGAGGGCGGTAAAACCTTTTCGGCAGCGCTGGCGGATTTCCCGCAGGATTTTGATACGGTGTTTATCTCCCTGATCGCCGTCGGCGAGGAGACCGGGGAGCTGCCGAAAATACTTAAAGACATGGGCGAAACCCTGCGCTGGACGGATGAATTAATTGCCGCCACGGTAAAAATCATTATTTACCCGGCCATAGTGGCGCTGGTGGTATTTGCCGTGGCGGCATTTTTAATGATTTACCTGGTGCCGAAAATTATTCCCTTCGTGAAAGAAATGGGTGCGCAAATTCCCGTGCACACACAAGCGCTGATTGCCGTTTCAGATTTTTTTATTCACTACTGGTGGCTTTTGATGCTCACCCCAGTGGCCCTGATAGTGTTGGTGAAATCCGCAGCGAAAAAATCCCCTGAACTGCGCTTTAAAATCGATGGGCTTAAATTGCGTGTACCGATTTTCGGCGCCATTAGTTTCAAAATAAAACTGGCCCGCTTTGCCAGTTATATGGCCTTGATGTACGCCTCCGGCATCACGGTTTTGCGCGCCCTGGAAATTTGCCAGGCCCTGGTGGATAACGCGGTGATGGCCAATTCCCTGCAGCGAGCTGGCCGCCATATCGCCGAAGGGCGCAGCATCAGCGAGAGTTTTGCCCGCTTGGGCCTGTTCCCGCCCCTGGTGGTGCGCATGCTCAAGGTGGGGGAGCAGACGGGGAACCTAGACGAGGCCCTGCTCAATGTCAGTTATTTCTACAACCGCGAAGTCCAGGAGGCCATCGCCACTATTGAGCCCGCCATAAGCCCCATTCTCACCGTAGTAATGGGCACTTTGTTGGGTTGGATTATGTTGTCGGTGCTCGGCCCGGTGTGGGACGCCGTGAGCAAGGCGGGCTGATGGACAGGCGAGAGGCGAATCAAGAAACCTGGTTGTACCCGCAGTTTGAGAAATCGCGGCTCGGTGCAGCATGTCACGCCGTGAGCAAGGCGGGCTGATGGCTAGACGGGTTTTTTATTTTTCCGGCTATCGCCTGAAGGTTTTTGAGTGGCAGGGCAAACAGCTGCTGGGGAGTGCCGTGTTTGAGCCGACCGCGGCGGGCTTTGCCGATTTTGCCGCTTATTTGTCCCAGGCACCGGTGCTGCCCGCGCAGCTGCTGGTGGATGTCATCGAAGAGGATTTTCGCCGCGAATCCATCCCCCATCTGGGCCCTAAGGATCGTCAGGCGCTACTGGCGCGGCTGCTCGATCGCTTGCACCGGGGGGAACCCTATGTACATGTGTTACCCCTGGGGCGCAGCCGCGAGGGGCGGCGGGATGATGTGCTGCTGGTGTCGGCGCTGACCAATAGCGAACTGCTCAGCCCTTGGCTTGCGCCGCTGTTGGAGCGGGAGATCCCCCTGGCGGGCATCTGGTCCCTGCCGCTGTTGAGCGCCAAATTACTTCCCGCCTGTCATGCCAATGAGGACAATGTTTTGCTGCTGTCGCAGCAGATTCGCACCGCCCACCGGGAGACCTATTTTAATAAGGGCCAGCTGTTGTTCTCCCGCCAGGCGAAATTAGAGCGGGGCCTGCGGGACGCCTTTGAGGTTGCCCATCGCGCCCAGGCGATTAGCAAAAGCAGCGAGCAGATCCGCATCTTTCTCACCAATCAGCGCACCATGGGGTTCGCCGATAAACTCCATGTGTATTGTCTGCTGCCCGAAGATAGTGTCGCGCCGCTGTCAGCGCTGACACCGGATTCCGCCGGTATCAGCTACCACCCTGTGCCCTTGGGCAGGCTCTATGCCCACTTCAAACTACCCCAGGAGATAGTGCCAAAAGAGGATGTGCTGTTTAGTTACCTCTGCGCCTCAGCCCCCCTGGCGCCGGACCATTACGCCACCCCGGTGCAGAAAAAGTTCTTCCGCCGTTTGCGCCTGGATAAATACCTGGCCCGTGCCGGTGTGCTCGCCTGCGTGCTGGCACTGGCCGCAGCGGGTGTGCTCTGGCTGTACAGCCTTGATCTGGATCAGCAGCGCCAGCAGTTGATCACCCAGCGCCAGGTGCTGGAGCGGCGCTATCAGCTCGATTTTGCCCCCCGCCAGGCCGCCCTCGACCAGGCCGCCAGTGTGCAAAACGCGGTTGAGTTAATGCGCCGCCTAGAGCAGGAAGCACTGCAGAGCCCGGATCAATTAATGGCGCCCCTGTCGTATGTGTTCAGCGACACGCGCTTTGCGGTCTTGCAGTTGGATAGCCTCAGCTGGAAAAAATACCCCCCCGGCGCGCTTGCGCAGTTGGTGGCGCAAACCCAGGCCAGTGTCAGCGCTGCCAGTGCGACGGCTGACAGCCAAGAGCAGGCCCAGCCTGAGGAATCTGCCGAGGCCTTGCAAGCTTCGGCAATTGTGGCCGGCTACTTGCGCCGGGGTGATATGAGTTACCGCCAGACGGTGGCGCTGATGACGCAGTTTGCCGAGGCCCTGCGGCAGCGGCCCGAAATCGCTGCGGCCGTCACCGTCAAAATGCCGGTGGACGTGCGCCCGCCGCTCACCTTCGTGGACGATTCCGGCGCGGATAGGGGAGCTGTGAACCCGCAGCAGGAACAGGAGAACAATCGCTTTGAAATCCTCTTAGCCCTGGCGCTGCCCGCGCCGCTGGTGCCATTGGATACACCTGCCCAGCCTGGCGATGCCAGTACCGAGGCGGTTGATGCCAGTAGTGAAGCGGTTGACGCCAGTGGCGAGGCGGTCGATACCCGTAGCGAGGATCCAAACGCCAGGCCCCTAACCTCCGCTGCAGGGGCGGCGGACGGCGGCGACCTGGCGCAGCAAAACCATGCCACAGCCGCTTCTCTGCCTATCAAGGCGTCGCCATGACTGAATCTGTACACCCAGCAACGGCTGCGCCGACACAGCTTGATCGGCCCGTTAAGAGCCTGCACCCAGGCCTGGTCTTTATCCGCCAGCATTGGCTGACGAGCCTGGCGCTCGCCCTGTCGTTGTTGGTGCTGGCCCTTGCGCTGGGGCGTTTGCAGCAGGCGCGGGGCGCGTTTGCGCAGGAGCAAGCCCGCTATCGCCAGCAGTTGAGCAGCCACCAGAGCGCCGCTGCCAATGCCAATCTGCTTGCGGCTTATCAGGCGCCCTATGCGGCGTTTATTAGCCGCGGGCACATAGGTGCCGCCCAGCGCTTACAGTGGGTGGAAGCACTCAGCTGGGGGGTGAATCACCTAGCGGTACCCCAGGTGCGTTTTACCCTCGAACCCACCTTGCCGGCCACGCTGGACAAACACCCGGCAGGGCAGGTTGAAGGGCTCAGCCTAACCCCCATGCGCCTGGATTTTACGTTGCTACACGAGGGGGATTTTTACCGCCTGCTGCAGGATCTAAGAAGCCGCGCGCTCGGTTTGTTCAGCGTGCCAAGCTGCACTTTGCGGCGCAAAGACGCCGGTAGCATAGAGTCGTCCGAAGCCCGCGCGCAGAATCCAGGCGAGGCGAGCAGGATTGTCGGTGAGTGTGAGCTGCTCTGGTACAACCTGCAGCCCATAGCCGATCCACCCCCGGATTCTTAACCCTGTTCAACTAGCTATAGTTAGCTATGCATATTTACCTATACATATTTACCTACATACAGCTACCTGAGGTGATCGCCCTGATACAACCAGCAGTGGAGTTAAACGATGAGTGGCCGCACCCATAGGATTTGGCCTGCGCCATGGCGCCTGGCCCAGGCAGTCTGTGGCCGGGTATTGGCGTGCTGCTATTTCCTCGCCTGCGCCTGGGCCTTGGGCGCAGAGCAGGCAGCGGCGCAGAGTGGCCAGGTGGCCAGCGCCCAAGGGTTGCACACTGCAGGGCCAGACGACTTGCCGTTCGCGCGCCTGTTTAATACGCCGGACCAGCGCCAAAGCGCCGACCGCCGCCGCGCCCGCCAGAACACACCCGGCGCCGCAGTTACCCCCAGCGCGCCTGGGCCTGCGGCGGCTGGCCAGCCTATGCGCTTGTCCGGGGTGATGGTGCGCGCCGATGGCGAGCAGGTGCTCTGGGTCAACGGCCAATTACAGCGGCAATCGGCAGCCTCGCCCCGTTTTAAGGTGCTGGGGCAGCAGCGCTCAGATTCCCTGCGGGTGCACATGGCTGCCCGCGAGCTTAAGCCCGGCCAGGTGTGGCGAAGCGGCAGCGGCAAGGCGCAGGAGGCCTATCAGGTTGCGCCACCGCGCCCAGCCGCCACGCCTGGGCAGGGGGATGATAAAAAGGCAGCTGAGCAGGCGACGCATGCGATAGACCAGACCGCTAGCGAGCCATTGCCGACCACCCCGGCCCATTCGGCACCGCTGCCTGCGGCGCAGGAGCGCTCACCTGAGCGCTAAAGCGACCCCCGAGTTCGAGCGTGGCATGGCGCTCCTGGCCGTGCTCGGATTGTTGCTGCTGATTTTTACCGGCGTATTGATCGGCCGCCTATCGCTCAATGATCAGGCCCGCCAGCGCCAGCAGGTGACCGCCGCGAGCCTGCTTGCCGTGCGCGACGCCCTGGTGGGGTACAGCCTGGTGGCGGCCTCCAACAGCCAGCCGCCGGGCAGCCTGCCGTGCCCAGCCCAGAATCGCGCCGGCCAGCCGGCGGTGAATGGCGCCACCGGCGCTTGCTTACAACTACAAGGCTTGGTGCCCTATCGGGCGCTGGGCCTTAGTGAGCCGTTGGACGCTACGGGTACGCCGCTGTGGTATGCACCCGCGGCGGCCCTCACGGGCAATACCAACCCACCCCTGTCCCTGCGCAACAGTTCCACCCTCAGTTCACTGACGCTAAAACTCAATGCCGCCAACCGCGTGCAAGCCGTGGCCTTTGTGCTGCTGGCGGCCAATGCACCCCTGGCCGGGCAGCAACCGGTTAGCGCACCCCTGGCGGCAGCGAGCCAATTTTTGGAGGGGGCCAATGGGGTAAATAACGCCACCGCCTATGACGATCTGCGCGATGCCGACCACAACGACCAGGTGTTGGGTATGCCCCTAGGCCAGTTTTGGTCCAGTGTCGAACAGCGCGTGTTGACGGAAGTGCAACAAACCCTGCAGCTCTACCGCCTGCGCTGCGGCGCTTACCCTTGGGCGGCGCCCTGGGGCGTGGCGGGCTACAACAGCCAAGCCAATTTGGCCAGCGGCGCCCTGCCTGTGGGGACCGCCGTACCGGTCAATTGGGCGGCCAGTTGCGGCGCTAACCAGGCGCCGGCCCTCGCCCCTTGGCTGCGCAACCATTGGGGTGGGCTTCTTCATTACGCTCTGTGCGATCAACCGGCGGGCAATCCACCCTCCGCCAGTTGTTTACAGCTGACCACAGCCGCCGGTACTGCCCAGGCGAAGGCTGTAGTGGTCGCACCGGGCACTTTGCTCAACCAGCAAAACCGCAGCCTTACCGCGTTGAACCATTTTTTTGAACAGGCCAACGCCGATGCCAATCCCCGCAGTTTCACCCAGCTGCCGCCGGGCCAACACACCCAGGGTTTTAATGATGTTGTCTTCATCGTCGAATAACCGAGGTTTTACGCTTATCGAGATGGCTATTGTGATGGTCATTCTGGGCGCTCTGATAGGCGGCCTGCTGGTGCCCTTGGCCAGCCAAAGGGAGGTGAACCAGCGCAAAGCTGCCGCTCAGTTGTTGCAGGAGCTGCGCCAAGCGCTGCTGGGTTATGCGGTGATTCACGGCGCACTGCCGTGCCCGGCCTCCGCCACCAGCAACGGTGCTGAGGCGCCGCGCACGGGCGCCAATGGCTGCAGCCTGGCTAATGGTTTTGTGCCCTATGCTCTGTTGGGCATGCAGGCCAGCATCAAAAATGGTGTGTTGGTGGACCCTTGGCAGGGCAATGTGCGCTACAGCCTCTCGCCGGCCAACAATTGGGTGTACGCCCAGAGCATCCCCCTAACCTCTGCTGTGGCCACCACATTGCGCGTCTGTGACAGCAGCCCCTGTACCGCTGCCAATACGCTGGCGGCAAACCTTGCCGCCGTGCTGGTATCCACCGGCCCCGATGGCAACAACCAGCCCGCCTCTACCTCCCCCGACCAGGTTGCCAATGCAGCGGGTGGGCCCAGTTTTATCAGCCGCGAGCCCAGCGCCCTCAGCGGCAGCGAATTCGACGATCAACTGGTCTGGTTGGCCCAGGCCAGCCTGGTGTACGAACTGAGCAAAGTGAAATAAGCCGTGACTACTGCACGCCTTATTGCTCTCTTAATCGCTCTATTCTGCGCGGGCGGCAAAATGTGGAGGATTTAGCCAACCTGCATAATCCCAAAAAACGCCGTAGCAGCCCGCTGTAATTCAAGATTTCCTGTTCACTCGAACTAAAAAGTCACTCGAAATAAAAGCCTCCTGAAGTACAACCGGGCTATCCACCGCAACCACCCCGGCAGGCAGGCCTGCCCCCCAGGGTAATGCCTTTTAAGTTAAGGAAAAGCCCATTATTGCGTAGGTTGGAAGAGCGCAGCGACTTCCGACATCCCTCCGCAAGAATAAAGTCCAGGCACGGCAAGGACTCCGCAGGATGTCGGAAGTCGCTGCGCTCTTCCAACCTATTGTAAAAATTCACCTCAAAACGCTTTACTCAATGATATTACCCTCCACGGGAGGAGAATTTTTGGGCGCGCAGGCGCCAAAAATCCTTAGCTCAAGGCATTTTTTTGAGGTTGAGAGATTGCAGCACGAAAGTACTTGCTGGTTACACATAACCCGCCGGTAATGGCTGAGTTTTTATCAACGCTGGTGTCAAAAATTTGAATTTGCCAGGTGAAAATTTTATAGATAATCACGGGCGTCAAAAATAAAACACGTATATCGGTGTGAATATTTGGGTGTGTCGAATTAACTGAGCATATTTAAAAATTCTGATTTTGTAAGTATTTTTTGCTTTTTAAGGTGGTCCCGGGTTTGGAAGCTGTGCGCTTAAAATATTTTTTTAAGAATCGTTGCTACACTCAAAAAAGTGCCTTGGGTTGCATTTTGTAGCTACTGAAGGTTGATTTAATCAAAGGAAGTCAATATGAAACAAAATATGTATATCAAAAACCAACAAGCGGGTTTTACCCTGGTTGAAATTGCCATTGTGTTGGTCATTATCGGGTTATTGCTCGGCGGGGTACTAAAAGGCACAGAGTTAATTGAGAATTCCAAAGTAAAACGCGCAGTGAATGAATTAAACAGCATTACCGCAGCGCTATACGCCTACCAAGATCGCTATCAGCGCCTACCCGGTGACGACGGCCCGAACCTGGCCACCCTCACGGGGCGGGGCGGCCCTTGGACGGCGGTCACAGTGGCGGGCAATAACAACGGCGTCAT
>DAOQGS010000134.1:0-8008 GCA_035338675.1 Cellvibrionaceae bacterium | reverse complement strand
CTGTACCCATGGATACATAAATCTTTTTCCCCGCCGCACGCACCGCTTGCATTTCTTGACGGATAATTTCCGACGCAAAAGCACTGCCGCCGCCGGAATCTATGCGCACAATTAAGGCCTTGATGTCTTTATCGTCGCGGGCTTTACGCAATAACTGCGCGAGGGTGTCACCGCCGATGGTGCCATCGGGTTGTTCGCCATCAACAATAGAGCCGCTGGCTACAATCAAGCCAATATTGCCTTGGGTTTCGGCGCTGCTTTTACTGGCGAGGTCGTGTTTATATTGGTTGTAATTAACATGCAAAAACTGAGATGTAACTTCAGGGTCAACACCAAAGCGTTTAATTAAATCCTCCATGCGGTTTACGCGGTTGCCTACATGGTCAACGAGTTTGGCATTTAGGGCCATTTGTGCGGTGGAATTATTCGCTGCTAATAAGGCTTCACTGGTGGAATTAATCAGTTTGTTAATGCTGCCGGGCTCCAGTTTGCGCTGGGTTTCTACCCGATTGGTGTAGAGGCTCCAAAGCTCGCTCATCCACTCATTATTATGTTGTTTGGAGGCCTCCGACATATCATTGCGGGTATAGGGCTCTACAAAGTCTTTAAATGTCCCCACTTTGAAAATATGAAATTTTACTGACAACTTATCCAGGGCAGATTTGTAGTAATTGCGGTATAGGCCAATGCCATTGAGTAATACACCGCCCATGTCGTTAATATAAATTTCGTCGGCATGGGCGGCGAGAAAATACTGCTGCTGGGAGTAATAATCAGCGTACGCAATAACCGGCTTTTGCTTGGATTTAAAGCGCAGGATGGCTTCGGCTAATTCGGCCATTTTGGCACTGCCGCTATCGGCCAGATAATCGAGTTGCAGTACCAATGCGGTAATGCGTGGGTCGCTGGCGGCAGCATCGATAACCTTAATAAGTTCCCTTAAGCTGGTTTGATTATCGCGGGCGTTTTTGCCGCCTAATAATAGGCTGATGGGTTCTGCGTAGGTAAGTTGATCCACCAGCGGCCCAGAGGGGGCAATAAATAACGGCGCTGCGGCGGGAATAGGTTTAGTGCGGTTGCCCGCAACAGCACTGATAAAAATAATCAGAAAAAATAAAAAGATAATATTGGCGAGGCTGGCCCGAATAAAACTAACTACCTTCCATATGCCACGCCAAATACGCACGGGCAAAGATGCCTTAGGTTCAATCATAATTCTTCCTGTCGTGTGGCGGGCGATTGGCCGTTGCCGACTAAAACGCGGCTGGCCATCAGGCTTAAAAAGAAAATTAATACGCTCAAGCCCAGAATGCCGTAGTCAATAAAGGCTGGATCCCCGGAGAGGACATTGGTAACCGAGCGAATAAAATACAGCAAAATCACAAAGCCCATAAATTGGAAACTGCGCCGCTTCAGCTGGTAGATGCCGGGAATTAAAATTAACAGCGGCAGCACCTGCAGCAGCCATATTTTATAAACAGGCCCGGCGGGTAACGCGAGTTGAAAAAAACTCATTAATAAAATGAGGAGAAAAACAGCCATCAATTGCGCGGCGCGCAACTGTAAGGGAGTTAAAAAATTCATAGGTTTCCTAGTTGTAGTGCTAAGTGGGCCAAACGGCGGCCCTGGGCTTGAGCAAGTGAGCGTTCATCAGTGGTCAATTGAGCCGCTTGCTCGCCATGGGCCCAGTGTGAAGCGCCGTAGGGCGTGCCACCGCTGCTGGTAACATGCAAAGCGGATTGGGAATAGGGGATACCGGCAACCAGCATGCCGTGGTGGAGCAGGGGAATCATCATGCTTAATAGTGTTGCTTCCTGCCCGCCGTGCAGGGAGCTGGTGGAGGTAAAAACACCGGCGGGTTTACCTTCTAAATGGCCATTTACCCACAGATTGGCGGTGCCATCCCAGAAATATTTTAGGGCGGCGGCCATATTGCCAAAGCGTGTGGGGCTGCCGAGTAATAAACCGGCGCAGTTTTTTAAATCCGCCTCAGTGCAGTAAATATCCCCTTCAAGCGGTATTTCCGGGGCAGTGGCTTGGCATTCTGTTGAGACTTTAGGCACTGTGCGCAGGCGAGCTTCAATACCCTTTACTGAATCGACGCCCTCGGCCAGGGCGCGGGCAAGCTGCCGCGTACTGCCATTTTGGCTGTAATACAAAATTAAAATGTAGGGGAGCGGCATGAATTAACTCATTAAGCTGAGGACATTTTCCGGTGGGCGACCGAGGATGGCTTTGTTACCCTTAACTACTATCGGGCGCTCTATTAGTTTAGGGTGCTCTGCCATGGCTGCAATGATGTGTGCCTCATTGATGGCGGGATTGCCAAGCCCTAATTGTTTATAGGCGTCTTCACCGGTGCGCAGTAATTGACGCGCGGAAGCAAAACCCAGTTGTTTTATCAGCAGGCTTAGTTCTTCGGTGCCAGGAGGGGTATCAAGGTAGAGTATTATTTCAGGTGTGATGCCCGCCGCCTGTAAAAGGGCTAGAGTTTGGCGGGATTTTGTACAGCGCGGGTTGTGGTAAATACGGTATTGAGCAGCCATAGTCATTCAATTGAGTTTGAGTTTTTGCAGTGTACCACTGCCGGGAGTTTGACCCAACATGCTAACAACGGGTTTAAAACAGCATTTTGAGCGCACGGGTATACGCTGGATACTGAATCTTTGGCTGCAATTTTTTCGCGATTATCGCGCCGCTGCCTGCCAGGATCAGGCGGCCGCGCTCACCTATATGACCCTTTTTGCCTTAGTGCCCTTAATGACCGTGACCTATGCAGTATTTTCCATGGTGCCGGAATTTGCAGGCATAGGTGTGAAGGTGCAAAAGTTTTTATTTGCCCATTTTGTGCCGGAGTCCGGCGCCGTTATTCAAGCCTATTTTGTTAATTTCTCCAAACAAGCGCAAAAACTCACCTGGATTGGTGCGCTGTTTTTAGCGGTTACCGCGTTTTTGATGCTGGGCAATATTGAGCGCACGTTTAATCGAATTTGGGGTGTGCGGCGCGGCCGCCAGGGGCTGGGCAAAGTGCTGTTATATTGGGCGGTATTAAGTATTGGGCCGCTGTTGATCGGCAGCGCGTTTGCGCTTTCTACCTATGTGGTGTCATTAAAATACTGGGTATTGGGTACAGCGGCTATTCCATCGCCGTTTATTGCTATATATCCGGTATTTTTAACGGCTACAGCATTTAGCCTTTTATTTGTTGCCGTACCCAATTGCAACGTACCGATTAAATACGGTGTGGTAGGTGGCATAGGCGCCGCCTTAGGGTTTGAGGTGTTGAAATTATTATTTGGTTTTGTGGTGGCCAATACCAATTTTAAATTTATTTATGGCGCTTTTGCCGCATTGCCCTTGTTTTTACTTTGGCTCAATCTGCTCTGGATGACGGTGTTAGCCGGGGCAGTTTTAGTGCGCATTTTAGCGGAAAAACGCTATTTAATTATGCAAGAGGGCTATTGTGATTTAGCCTCGGCACTGGTGTGTTTACATCTGCTGCGCACGGCCCAGCGCACGGGCAGCGCCGTGGATGAGCTGGATTTTTTATCCGCAGGCGTAAATCCCCACGACTGGCAGCCGCTGCGCGATGGCTGGCTGGGTGCTGGCTGGCTGAGCCAAACCCAGTCCGGCGGTTTTGTGTTGTGCCGTGATTTGGCGTTGTGTACTTTATGGGACTTAGCCGAAGTGATTAATCTGCGGATTGCGGATTTAGCCCAGGCGGTTAAACAATTGCCGCAATTTCCCGCTCTGCCGCAGTTGATTACGCCCATTTTTACTGAGCATCAAAAGCTCTGGAGTGTGTCAGTTTTGCCCCTGATTGATCAAACCATTGCGCAGGATAATAGCGCGCAGAGCCTACACCAGCAGCAGTGAGTTGCGGCTTTGGGCTTGATTGCCATACGCTGTTTACCAGTAACGAGCCATCACTGGGGGGGAGTGCTGGGGGCTCACAACACAAAAGTATTCGCCCGGTGATTTCTATTCGGCACGAGAATCAGCTCCATCTACAACAAAATGGTCTGAATAGTTGCATTTATTATTGAATTGTTCGCCATTAATTTGACAATCCATATTTTATGGTTTAATCGATTTGATAAAGCGTCAAATATGATTCACGCTGGCGTTTAATTCCTATTAACCTGGCGGCAAAATAGATCGTCCTGATCTATTTTGCCTTCGCTGCACTAAACTTACGAAAATGCGCGGATTTTCTTGTTTTAGTGCAGCTCGCGGCGGCTCGCACCTTTGGCGCGGCATCCATGCCGCCATTATTAACCCGGCACTAAATGCCGCCGGGTTAATATCTGTCTGCAGTGAGTGAATACACTGTCTGGTGCTAGCTGCTATTTCACCAAGCGCTCAACTAGGTGTACTGCTGCCGTGCGTACAGCGAGCATCCCGGCTTGCATGCTGCATAATATCCTGCATTTTTTTGCCGATTTTCTTAACCCTCGCCTAAATCGGCCTGCCCGTCAGTTTGCGGCGAAACAATTTTTGGCGCAGTTTCTAGGTTAATCAAGCGGCTTTCAACCCTCGCTTTAGCAAACTCTGTCTATACTCAGCCTTGTAACCAACACAAGAGTATTGGCCTATGGCAATACCCCTATTAATTTGCGATGACTCCAGTATGGCCCGTAAACAGGTGGCGCGCTCGCTGCCGCCGAGCTGGGAAGTGGATATCACCTTTGCCACCAATGGTATTGAGGCGCTTGCCGCCATTGCAGAAGGCAAGGGTGAGATGATGTTTTTGGATTTGACCATGCCTGAAATGGACGGCTTTGAGGTGTTGGAAAATATTCGCAAAAAAGATTTAAAAAGTGTGGTGATTGTTATCTCGGGCGATATTCAGCCCCAGGCGCGGGACCGGGTAATGGCGTTGGGTGCGTTGGACTTTATTAAAAAGCCGGTCAGCCCAGAGAAATTAACTGAAACACTAGGCAAATTTGGCCTGCTTTAGGGGGTGCGTTATGACAGTACCATTTGCCAGTTGGCTAGATGATTCACACCGCGATCAATTAAAAGAGCTGGTTAATATTGCCATGGGCGACGGTGCTAAGGCGTTAAGCGCCGTCACCGCGCGCTATATCCAGCTGAGTGTGCCCCAGGTGACACAGGTGTTAACCCAGGATTTGATCAGCCACTGCAAATTTGCAGGCAGCCGCGAGTTTTGCTGTTGTGTGCAGGAGTACAGCGCTTTGGGGCAGGCAGGCTGGCTGTTGATTGTGATTAATCCTGCCGATCTAAAAACCTATGCCGCCTTGGTAGATCGCGATTGTGTGGACGAGGCGGATCACGAAAATATATTAGTGCAGCTGGCGGGGGTTATTGCCCCGGTCATTCTGCCGCGCATAGCTAAAGAGCTGCGGGTTTCCTTAAAACTTGGCCAGGTGCAGCCCTATTTGGGTTTATCCCACTTGCCTGCGCTGGGGGGCGAGGGCGTAAGTGCGGTTAATTTGGCCTTTTCTTATGCGGTGGAAGTGCCGCTGGAGTCTGAGGAGTTGATGGGCAAGGTGCCGGTGGAAATGGGCTTTGATGTCATCATGCGCGCCCCGGCGGACCTGGTAAAACAACTGGCGGAAAAATTCTCCAGCCGTTTGGATGCGCCGTTTAATATGGGTAGCGTTTGAGCTAGGGGCGGGCAGTGAGTGTTTCGCCGCTCACATCTCGGTTTTGGTGACTACTTGTCACTTGTCTCGTTTTGTTGCTACTGCTCTCTATGCGCGCTAGGCCTTAAGCCTAGCGGTGTCCTCGTTTAAAAAATTCTTTTTATTTGCCCGGCTTTTTAGCGCCAGATTTGGAATTTTTATTAATCTCCGCTTGCTCCTGCGGGGTGGGCATACGCTCATCGAGTTTAGGATCGGCAATAGCGTTTTTGCCGGGGCCCACGTCGCCTTCATAGCGGGCCAGGGCATCGTTCACAAAAAACACCGTAAAGCGCTTTTCCCCAAGCACCTTCTCGCCTTTGCGCACGTTGTAAATATAATCCCAGCGCTCGCTGTTAAAGGTATCCACCAGCAGTGGGGTGCCCAGTAAAAACTGCACTTGGCGTTTGTTCATGCCGATTTTGACTTGGTCGAGTTTTTTCTGGTCGATGATATTGCCCTGTTGCACGTTAATGCGGTACACGAAGGGGAATTTCAGCTGCGAGCAGCCGCTACCTAACGCCACGCTACAAATAAGAATAAGGTTGAACGCGAGGCTTCGTGGCGATACTGGCATGGACATATCTCAGTGAATGGGATGGCAAAAACGGCGCCGGATGATACCTGAGTTTAGGGGTAAGGCAAACAACCGCTAGTAGGTGCGCGCCATCGCAGGTAAAATCCGGGCTCGCTCCAGACGCTTGCGCTGGCCTGCAAGTTCCCCAACCGGTCACAACGAGAATTCCCATGAGCAGCAACCAAGAGCTTCGCAAAGCGGGGCTAAAAGTCACGCTTCCACGCATTAAAATTTTACAGTTGTTGGAGCAGGCCAAAGACCGCCATGTCAGCGCGGAAGATGTGTACAAGGCCCTATTGGAAGCGGGGGAAGATGTGGGGCTGGCCACTGTGTACCGGGTGCTCACACAGTTTGAACAGGCGGGTTTGGTGGAGCGCCACAATTTTGATGGCGGCCACGCAGTGTTTGAGCTGGACAGTGGCGAGCACCACGACCATATGGTATGCACCCAAACCGGCAAGGTCATTGAGTTTCACAACGATCAAATTGAGCAGTTGCAAGAGCAAATTGCCCGCGAGCTGGGTTATGAGTTAACCGGCCACAGCCTGGTGCTGTACGGCAAACCTCTGGCCCAGCCGCAATGAGTTTAACTGCCAGCCAACTGCACAGCCTGCGGCAATGCGCCGAGGAGGAATGCAGTGTGATTGAAATACGGCAGGAGCTGCGCGGGCCGGGCGAGGCGCTGGAGCTGGCCCAGGCAAAGCTCATCGCAGGCCTTACTGGCCTTGCCGAACAGGGGCTGGTTGAGTTTTTCCTCGATGAATTTGCCGCTGCCGCCACCCGCCCCATCAGCGCCACTGAGGCGCTCGCCCGCCTAAACGAGCCTGCAACCTGGGATATGCAAAACCCTACTCAATTGCATGTGAGCTGGGTTGGCCCATAGGCACAACCGAAAACCAAAATCTTGCCTGTGTTAACAGGTGCCCCCCTTGAGGGCACCCAGAGGGGGCGTTAATTACTGTTGAGGTTTTGGTTGTCCACGTTTTCGGCATTAATTACGGTGGATTTGATCAGCAAGTCGTAAGCGTTTTTGTTATCCACCAGGGTGCGTTTGATGTCCCCATCATTCACCCCGCTCATCCAAAACGCCATGGCCGGATAATTGGTAATGAGCCGAGTTTCATATTTGAGGGTGTCAAAGCTGCCGCTGCCGGAGGCGGGCTGTACTCGGCCAGGCCGAGGGGTTTGCCGAGGGTTTTGTAGGCATCGTAGTCGCGGATATCCAAATTATCGTTGCGCACCACCGGAGTTACCAGGTCCACAAACTCCTTATTAAAGCCCCAATTAAAGGCTTTGGTGTTGGGCTCTGAGGTATCTAAGGGTGAGTAGGCCCAAATCACGTTTTCGATGCCCGCATCATTGAGCTGTTTAAACAGATCGCTCCAGAGATCCTTAAAGTCGTTTTCTTTATTGGCGCCTGTGGCGTTAATGCCCCACCAATAGCGGTCGGAATTCATTAGCGGCAGCGGCCGCAGGATAACGGCAACCCTGCGCTGCTGCAGGTTTAACAGGGCGTTAGTCAGCTGCTTGATGTCTTCCTGCCAGCGGTCTTTGGCCTCGCTGGAAAAACCTTGCGTCAGTGCGGGCAAGTCCACCTGGGAGGTGTAACCGGTATTAAAACCGCTATCCCAGGGGTTAGAAGGTGTCCAACTGACGAGGATCAAACCGCCTAGGTCGGAGTGAGGCTCAATAACATTATTGGCCTGGGTGAATTCCTCCTGGTTGAAACGATTGGTGAGGGCGTAATCAATGCCCATCACTGCGGGGGTGTAGTAGGTGCCATTGT
>DAOQGS010000133.1:0-8046 GCA_035338675.1 Cellvibrionaceae bacterium | reverse complement strand
CGTGTAAACTCCGCTTTTTTTGCCAAATTCGCCTAGCTAGTGCTTCGCCGCCTACTTTTTTCAGAGGTTCCCTAATAAAAAACAGCACTGAATAGTTACAGGTTATTTTCTTAATTCTTCGGCTGCCGTGTGCAGCGCATAAAAAAGGGGCAGTGTATGGGAGCGCAAAACAATATAAACCGGTGTGTTATGTGGGCTGCTGTATTGTTTGGATTATTAGGCTGTGCAAGTAACCCTCAAGTGGCGAGTCACAACGCCCGAGAGGCAGTAATAGCAACTGAGCTGGCATTTGCCAAAACCATGGCGGATCGCGATTTTGCGGCGTTTACATCTTATATCGCACAAGAGGCGGTTTTTTTACAGCATATTCCCCTGCAGGGGAAAAACAAAATAGTGGAACACTGGAAGCCGCTGTATCAAGCTCCAAAAGCTCCCTTTTCCTGGCGGCCGGAGGAGGTGGAAGTGTTAGAGTCGGGCAAACTTGCCATCAGCACCGGGCCGGTATTTGATCCCAATGGCAAAATAACCCACCGATTTACCTCTATTTGGCGGCTGCGGCCCGATGGCAAGTGGGAAATTATTTTTGATCAAGGTAATCCATTTTGCGAGGATAAAAAATAGAGGTAACTATTCAGCATCTTTTTATGTGGCTGGAGGTAATTCCCGTATTGACTGGGAACTATCGCGTGTGTGTTTTAGTGCTGTGACCCCGTAATCCAGCACCCGCAGTGGTGACTACAGGTTAGTGCAGACACGCCGTGAATACATCCCTGTAGGCTCGTCAAAAAGGTCCCTCTTTTTGACGGTCTGCACTAACCTGTAGTCACCACTGCACCACCGCGAATCGATTACGCCGGATGGCTACTCCTCCTGTATTTGCCGCCCAATTTTGTAGCCTGGATGGAGCGTAGCGCAATCCGGGGTGCCTCGAATATCCCGGATTGCGCTACGCTCCATCCAGGCTACCCAGATATGCTGACGCCAAATCGCAGCCCATTTCTTAACTTAGTGACATTGGTGTGGAGGGGATTAATAAGGTGTGCCGAATAGTTATTAACCCCGCTGCATTGAGTGCCAGGTTAATAACGGGCAAATAAGTGCGCTGTTTCCTCAGTCGATTTTTCAATTCACGGCCAATCAGCCCTGCTGATAGTGCAAAACTCGCCTCACTTCACGTTACCGGCGTTATCTAGCCCGCAATTACTTTGCAGCGCCTGAGCGATTTCCCCATTTTGAGAAAGCCGTAGCGCTTTTTGAATGTATTCACCAAGACAATAAGATTAATCCGACGATATGACCTTAATGGCCTATGCCATTGGCGGGTCGGTATAAATGGTCCGGTGTGGCGTCTTCCTTACAGCCAAACCTATGAGTCAGTCGATTAAAAGGCGCGTCACTGTGCGGCGGAGTAACCAGATGTTCGTCTCCAATCAACGCGCCATTATTTGCCCAATAACTGCCTGTTGCATCGAAAGACACGGCAAATAAAACGAATTTTTAATGGTTTACACTTCACCACAGGTACAGGTTTTATGAAATTACAACAAACAATCAATAAAGTGTTAACGGCGGGAGGCCTTTTAACGCTGCTAGTAACTTCGGCCTGTGGCGGCCCTGTGGATGGCGCCAGTTCCAGTTCGTCCTCATCAAGCTCAAGTTCCAGTTCTAGCTCCTCAAGCTCAAGTTCGTCCGGTCGAACTAGTTCTAGTAGTTCCAGCTCATCGAGTTCCTCATCCAGTTCAAGTAGCTCCACCTCATCTAGCGGCGCCATAAATACAACCTGTCCAGGTAATATCAGCGACGCCTACCAACAAATGGTGCGGCTAATTCCCGGTAAAATTGAAGCTGAAGATTTTGATCCGGCGGGATATTCCGACACTACAACGAGTAATGAGGGCGGCGCCTATCGCACCGACACAGGGGTGGATATCAAAGCCATTAGCGATGGTTATGCGGTGGGGTGGACCGTTGCGGGCGAGTGGTTGGAATTTACCGTCAATGTTGCCCGTGAAGGTGAATATAATCTCACCATGCGCTTAGGTGCTGTGGAAACCGGCCGCACCCTCAGTTTAAGCCAGTGCGATAAAATACTCATTGAAAATATTGCTGTGCCGCAGGTAAGCGCCTGGGGCGAATTTAAAACCCTGGCAATGGGTAAAATAACCTTAAAAGGCGGCACGCAAAAAATTCGCCTGAATATTACCGGCGCCGACGGCGTTGATATTGATTGGATTTATCTTGGCAACTACTCAGGCACCATTGACCCAGTCACGCCGCCACCGGCTACAGAGGGTGAGCCAGGTAATTATCCCCTAGGCAATGCGCCAGTAAAAAGTAGCGGCTGCGGCACTGATGGCAAAGCGAGTTTATTAAGTGGCGGCACTTCAGTTGCGCAGGGTCTAGCGACTTCTACCCGCTTAAAACTCACCAGTAACAATGCTTCACGGGAATATATTATTGATATTCCGGCGGATTACGATAAATCAAAACCCTATCGCCTGTTTTATACCTCCCACTGGATTGGCAGCACTAATACCGCTGTGGCCACCGGTGAAACCGGCAATGGCGGCGCCACGAATTGGGGTTTTTACGGCCTGCGTCGCGAATCTCTGGCCGCTAAAGATCCAGCTATTTTTGTCGCGCCGCAATCGGTGGGCTCCACCTGGCAAGAAACCGATAACCGCTATTTATTCGACGATATTTTGAAGAAAGTCTCTGGCAGTTTATGTATCGATATGTCCCGGGTATTTGCCACAGGTTTTAGTTTTGGCGGCATGATTACCTATTCATTATCCACCAACCACCAAAAATCTATCCGCGCGGCGGTGGGTATTGGCCCTGCTAATTACAATATTTGGCTGCCCAGCCCCATTCCTAAAGACCCCATTGCCTGGATGAGCACCACCGGTATGAGCGATACCACTACGCCTTGGGATGGAGGTAATGGCCGCGGCGCTAAATATATTGCCGAGCAGCGGGCGCGGGATAATGGCTGCACGGCGGCCACAATTCCCACTTGGAGCAGTTCTAGCCCCTCGCGCCATGTGTGTTATGACTACCAGGGCTGTAAATCCAATTATCCGGTAAAAGCCTGTACCTTTAATGGCGGCCACCAAGCGGCGCCTTTTGATGCAGGCAGTGGCGACAACGGTGCAACCACCTGGATCGCCTCGGAATCGTGGAAGTTTTTCCGGCAGTTCTAAAGGGTCTTGTGGTGTTAAAAACCGCGCTTGGTTTTGGCTGGGCGCGGTTTTTTTATGCCTCTAAAAAGCACCGCAAGGCCTTAACAGCCAGTTAATTAGCTATTTTATTTTGCTGGAGAATTGATGGCGGGTCTCGGGTTTGAAATGGTCGGTGCAAGCGGTAAAAATGACTATTGGGCAATTGCCTGGGCACTTTATTGTGCTGCATAAGGCTTGCGATAGTGTGATGGGCGTCGTTAAAAAATGTTGCAATGAGAGGCATTTTTTGTGTGTGCTTGAGCACATAAAAAGTGCGTGGGGAGTGGGGTTTGCGCTAATTGTGCGCGCAAAGTAGCGTGTTTTTAGAACTGAAAAAAATGATCTAAGTGGATTGGTTGTTTAAAAATACTAAGCCTGCCTAAAATGGGATTTTTTTGGAAGCAGATGTATGAATTTTATAAGGCATTCACTTTTCACCTTGGCCTGTGTAAGCCTGGTGGCCTGTGGCAGCGGCGGCAGTAAAAACAAATCCGCGCCGGCAGAAACGACAAGTTCGTCAAGTTCCAGCAGCTCATCATCCAGTTCATCCAGTAGCTCCTCCAGTTCTAGTAGTTCATCCAGCAGTTCATCTGGTAGCACAAAACCGGATAATGCCAGCAGTTCATCCAGCTCCAGCAGTTCATCAAGTTCAGGTGTTGTGGTGAGTTCGAGCAGTTCATCTAGTTCGAGCAGTTCTTCAAGTTCAAGTAGTTCATCTAGTTCGAGCAGTTCTTCAAGTTCAAGCAGTTCGTCTAGTTCGAGCAGTTCTTCAAGTTCAAGTAGTTCATCTAGTTCGAGCAGTTCTTCAAGTTCAAGTAGTTCGTCTAGTTCAAGCAGTTCGTCTAGTTCAAGCAGTTCGTCTAGTTCGAGCAGTTCTTCAAGTTCAAGCAGTTCCTCCAGCTCAAGCGGTATTCCCGTTGCAAAGGCATTAATTAATGTCGGTATTCAGGCCGCTGATAAAACGGTGTTGTTATCTGATAAAGCCATTATTGATGTTAAACGCCTCGGCGCGAATGACCAGGTGTTAAGTGAGTCGCAGTTTAATTCCGCTTCTGATAATTCCACCAGCACACCCAGATTAAAATTTAATAGTGATGTAGCAGTTGATGGTGCTAAGGCTTTATTGGTTAATATCAGTTACCCAGGTTTTGCGTCCTATTCGCGCCGTTTGGATGTGCAACCGCTGATTTTTGTGGATGCGCTTTTATCCAAAGCGCCTGCGCTCACCAGCCCTGTAAAAACCGGCACTTTTGTGCTGCGCTCGGGTGAGTCGGTGGAGGGGGTGCAACTGGATTTAACGGATTCACTCACTATTACGGTTCCTGCCGGCTTATTGCCGTCCCAGAACTTAACGGCTAGGGCCGCAAGTTTTGACCCCAACAGCCCAGCCGAAGCAATATATTTCCCCGGTCAATATGCCAATCTCAATGGCGAGCCATTAACACCCACTGCCTTTGATTTTATTGCGCTTGCCAATGACAACGGCGCGCCGCTGGACTTAATTGCCGGTGAAAAATCTGTAACAGTAAGCCGGATTTTACCTGCGAGCAGTTGTACAACACTGAATAACCTAGGTGATAGCAATAGCCTGCAAGCCGGGTTTCAAGTGCCCATGTATGCGTTTGATGGCGCTAAGGGTTTGTGGGCGTTAGCCGGTGAAGGCACGCTGTATAATTCAGATGGCTCCTTGTTAAGCGCGTTAAATTGCCCTGCCAAAGTATGGGTTGAGGGGGCGGTTGCCGGTGCGGTTATTAATAAGCAGTGGGTGAGTTTTAGTTTTGTGCAAAAGCCTGTGGCGCCGGTTACCTACTGCGCAAGTGTGCAAATTAATAACGCACAGAATGAAAAACTGGCCGGTATTTATGGCCTTGTTAGCGCGACAAATGCCGGGCAATTTACCCCTGCTTACTTCACCACCGGGGTAGACGGTAATGCGCGTATTGAAATAACGGCGGCAGGTGCCACCGAATCCATCCCCGCTAAATTGTCGTTAATTAATGATGGGGTGGTGAATGCCGATGTGGTTCTGACGCCTAATTGCACCAATCCCGAGCCGCAAGTTGTGCCTTTGAATCGGCCGCGTTTGTGTCAAATCCAAGGGCAGGTAACCGATGCTAATGGGGAGCCGTTGGTGGAGTATCCTGTGGTCGCCAAGGCAATTAAAAATGCAGCCAGCGCGGGGTTATTTGATTTTGCGATTACCGACAAGCAGGGTATTTATTGGTTAAATGTGGCGTGTAAAGAGGAGTTTTCTCTTAAATTCACCCGCTTTTTTAACACGGAATTAGAGGTGCTTGGCGTTGCAGTGGATGGCACGGTGGCCGGTAAAGAATTAAAAGATGATGGCCAAACGGCGTACGTGAGCAGCACTAAGGTTGCTACGGTTGCCACCGGTATTTCAACGGCGGTTTATTCAGTTAGCACCGGTGAATTAACCATTAACCTATTGAGCAGCCACGGTAGTTTCCCCTTGACGGCTAAATTACAAGTGGTTAACGCTAAGAATGAAGTTGTTGCGCCCATTAACGCTTCAGTGCAGGACAGCGCCAACCTAGGTGAAAACTCGCCCAATTGGATTTACGGTTCCGGGCAGCTGGTGCAAAAAATTAATTTAGGCGATGGTAATGGCCTAAAAATATTAGGCTCGCTCACCGATGCCAAGGATAAAATCACCCAGATTGGTATTGATATACCCGTTGCCATTACCGTTAAATAATTGCCTTTAACGCTCGCTTGCCTTTAGTGAACGCGACGTCTAACGCGCCGAATAACAATTGTTATTCGGCGCGTTTTTAGTTGTGTGAAGCGGGAATTTTTATTGGTTGTTAAAAAAGGTAAATGTAGCTGTTCAGTACACTTTTTCGTGCCCCGAAGGGAAGCCATTAGGTGAGTGATTTAGGCCCCCGTAGGGGTGCAACAGGTTATTGCAGACACACCGTAAGCGATGAAAAACCAGATAAAAATAAATTCTGGTGTGCTGAAGCCTTTGCCACTCAACAAAATGGATCCTGCGACTGCGCGCAGGATGACGGTTGAGTTGTGCAGAATGAGATATTAAGGAAGCGAAATTTTAGAGCGTGTCATCCTGCGCGCAGTCGCAGGATCCAAATGCACACCAGCCCCGTGGTGAGGGGTTGCAACCTGCGAAACACGCCGCACGCGAAAAGGCAGGTAAATATAAATTACGGCGTACTGAAGAATTAAAGATAAATACGGGCGTTATTTGGAAACCTGTATTTTTAGGCTTGGGTACCGCTATGAGTACTGTTAATAGCCGCCACAAAAAATTCCCGGTTGCCATCCCCGCCGGTAATCGCGCTGTCAAAATAATCCACCAGCTCAAACCCCAACTGCAGCATGGATGCGATTATTTTGGCCTGTACTTTCTCAAAGGCGGCCGGGTTGTTGATCAGCCCGCCTTTGCCTAAATACTCAGGCCCCGCTTCAAACTGAGGTTTTACCAGGCTTAAAAGCTTTCCACCTGGGGGTAAGACCCGGGCCAGCTGCGGGTGAATCAGGGTTTGGGAGATAAACGATACGTCCATCACCGCGCCGCTAAAGCCTGCGGGGGCGAGGGGGTTTAGTTTTTCGATGGGCAGCGCTCGCCCGTTGATGCCCTCTAGGCAGATGACTCTGGGGTCGGTGCGTAGGCGCTCGATGAGTTGGTCTTTGCCCACTTCAATGCCAATGACCTGGCTGGCACCGGCTTGAAGTAGACAGTCGGTAAAGCCGCCGGTGGATTGACCTATATCCAGCCAGCTGCCGCTGATGGGCCAGTTGAGGTGTTGCAGG
The DNA here is from genome assembly GCA_035338675.1 of Cellvibrionaceae bacterium. Lineage (GTDB taxonomy): Bacteria > Pseudomonadota > Gammaproteobacteria > Pseudomonadales > Cellvibrionaceae > CAMCXE01. Next base: position 1,033 of record DAOQGS010000133.1, on the reverse strand, counting down.
GCGCGCTGCAGTTTTAAACCGGCCCGGGAGGCAAATTGCAGCTCGTCTAAGGCGGCGATACGCAGGGCCGGGGGGGCGTCAAACTGGCTGGCAGGTTTGCTGCACACTTGCCATAGCCCCTGGGTGAAGACTTCCACACAGCGGCTGGCAATGAGTTTTTGCGCTTGGGTGCGCGAGTGGGCAAGGCCCTGCTGCACCAAGAGTTGGTCGAGGCGGGGCATTTACACGTTGAAGGAGGGCATGTTGTCCAGCAGGCGCCTAAGGCCCGTGCCCCAGTAGCGGCGCATGCTTAAAAAGTCTTCATCGTCCCGGTCGATGCGGCGCTGGTGGCTTAAATCAAAGCTATCGCGCAGGTACACCAGTACGTCCAGAGGCATGTCCACCGTCATGTTACTTTTCATGGTGGAGTCGAGGGATACCAGGGCGCAGTTAAGGGCCGTTTGCAGGGGGGTGGTGGGGGCGATGATGCGATCGAGGATGGGCTTGCCGTATTTTTCTTCGCCGATTTGCAAAAAGGGTGTTTCGGCGCTGGCCTCCACAAAATTACCCTGCGGGTAGATGTGGAATAGGCGCGGCACCTCGCCTTGCACCTGGCCGCCGAGCAGCAGGTTGCAGCTGAAGTCTACGCCTTGGTAGCTGGAGATCTCGCTGCCTTCTTGAATCAGGCCGACCAATTTTTTGCCCACGCGGGAGGCGATATCAAACATCGATGGCAATTCAAACAGGCCGTCGGGTTGGTTGTGGCACAGGCGGCTGAGCAGTTCCACTAGGGCTTGGGTGGTGGCTAGGTTGCCGGAGCTTAACAGCACAATGGAGTGAGTGCTGTTGTTGGTGAAGGTGAATAGTTTGCGGTACGTGGCCACATGGTCCACGCCTGCGTTGGTGCGGGTGTCGCCCGCAAACACTAAGCCGTCGTTTAGCTTAATTGCCACACAATAAGTCATGAGTTGATTACCTAAATATCCACACGCTTTTATTTTGGCAGATGTCCATCAAACTGCGAGGGTGGCCGCTCAGGGTACGCGAGCGGCGC
>DAOQGS010000132.1:0-8094 GCA_035338675.1 Cellvibrionaceae bacterium | reverse complement strand
GCAAGGTTCGCCTCCACCGTAGGGTCTGGGCCGTGGTTGGGAAAGGTGCCGTCCAAGTCGCAGTAGAGGCTGGTCACCTGGCAGCCCAGCTCTTCAAACAGGCGCGGCGCCACTTTGCCCGTCACCCCATTGCCCGCGTCCAGCACAATGGAGACATCACCGGCCAGGGCCACGTCGGAATAGATGGCATCTATGTAGGCGGGCATGATGTCCAGGTGCTCCTCCTGGCCCAGGCCCATACGAAAATCCCGCGCCTCAATACGCCGCCGCACGGCTTGGATATCGTCTTCCATGCGGGCCTTGCCATTGAGCACCAGCTTAAAGCCGTTGTAATTGGCGGGGTTGTGGCTGGCGGTCACCACCACGCCAGACTGGGTATAGCCTAGGGTTTCGGTGGCAAAGTACAGCAGTGGCGTAGGCACTGTGCCTATGTTGAGGGCTTTACAGCCGGTGCTGATAATGCCGCGAATAAGGTATTCCGCCAGCAGGGGCGAATGGGTGCGGGCATCTTTGGCCACCACTAGGGTGCCCTGGCCTGCATCTAAGGCTTCACTGCCTAAGGCCTGGCCGATTTTATAGGCCAGCTCTTTGTTGATCTGCTCCTCGGCCACACCGCGAATATCGTAGGCGCGGAAGATTTCCGCGGGCACCAGATCGGGGGCTTCGGACTCTGCGCTGGCAGCAGTCGTGTTGTTGGCCTCTTTAACTTCTTTGCTGATATTCAAGCCCAACAGCGCCTCATGGCCGCTGTGGATTCTCACCGTATTGATATCTTTAGTTTTGCCACCGGTGGTCTCCTCGCGACCAACCTGCGCCACTTGCTTCGCCTCCCAGCGGTTGGCCAGTAAACGGCCGAGGCCCACCGCCAGCAGCATGGAGACCAAAAAGGCGATCACCGCCTCAAAGATCAGCATAAAGTGGTTGCCTTCAATCTGCGCCGCCAGGCTTTCATTGGGGAGAAATTCCACCAGCCAGGCGGTGGCGTGCACTTCCCGGCGCACACTGGGCGGCAGCGAACCCTGCCCGGTGGTGTAGAGGGTGTGGGTATTGGTTTTGTCGTACAGCTGCAGCAGGCTGATCTGCCCAAGCCCCGCCACGCCTTCAACCAAGGCCTGCTCCAGTTCATCCATAGAAAGGGTGATCATCAGGGTGCCCGCCACCGGCTGATCCGCCTGAGACGGCACCGGCAGAATCAGGTGCACCCGCCAGCCGATGGGCAGTTTCACCGCTTCAATTTTTTGCGGCTGGCGCTGCTCGGCGGCCTTGATCAGCTGCAGCTCTAAAAAGCTGATGGGAATTTTGGCGCTTTGGTCCAGCTGCGCCTCACCCACAGGAATCAAGCGAATATCCTCAGCCTTGGGCAACTGGTTTTGTATGGCGCGGTGAAACTCCTTTAAGGCCAGCTCATCATGGCGGGTTAAGGAGGCGGCCAGCTCCGCATTCTGGGCAAAAAAGGCCACTTTCTTTTGGGTGGCATCCATGAAATTACCCAGGTTCACCGACAGTTTGCGGGCCTGCTGCTGGCTGAGTTTATCCAGCTGCTCCGCGCGCTCCTGCACCACCAGGCGCTGCCAAGCGAAATACCCTGAGGCTGCATCCAGCACTAACATTACGGCCACAGCCAGGGCCACAAAGGCCTTTTGCGGATGCTCTGCCACCCAGCTAAGCACCTGCGCTTTGATCGGCAGGGCTTTGGTTTTTTTGGGTTTGTCGCCTTTTTTTGTTCTTTTTAACGACGAATTCACGAAGGACTCCTCAGGACAAATCGTGTGGGAAACGCTCGGCAACCCAGGCGACCACCGCCTCGGCCAGCTTCCCCTTACTGCGTGGATTGAGTGTAGTTGAGCCCTGTCTATCGATAAGCAGCAGGGCGTTATTATCGCTATTAAAACCCAGCCCCGGCAGCGACACATCATTGGCAGCAATGGCATCTAGCCCCTTCGCCTGCAGCTTCGCCTGGGCGTGGCTGTGCAAGTGTTGGGTTTCAGCCGCGAACCCCATGACAAAACAGCGCGGTTTTAAACCACGCAAGCGGCTGGCCAAGTGGGCCAAAATATCCGGGTTTTTCACCAGGGCAAGGCTCAGGGCATCGGCAGATTTTTTTATTTTCTGCCCAGCCACCTCAGCTGGGCGGTAATCCGCTACGGCAGCGGCGGCGACCACCACATCAACCCCTGGCAATACCTCGTCACAGGCGACCAACATTTCCAGCGCACTTTGCACATCAATGCGCTGCACTGCTGGGGGCGCGGCTAATGCCGTGGGGCCGGACACTAAGGTCACCCGAGCGCCCGCTCTGGCAGCCGCATCCGCAAGGGCATAGCCCATTTTGCCGGAGCTGTGGTTCGTCAAATAACGTACCGGGTCCAGCGCTTCCCGGGTAGGGCCGGCGGTAATCAGCCAGTGTTGACCGGTTAAATTCGGCAAGCCCTGTTGCGCACTTGCCCATTGGACCAGGTGCGCAACAATGGCAGAGGGCTCCAACATACGCCCAGGCCCTGTGTCACCACAGGCCTGCTCGCCTTCGGCTGGGCCTAACAGGTAGGTGCCGCGGGCCTGCAACTGCGCACAATTAGCCTGGGTGGCCGGGTGGCGCCACATGGCTTGGTTCATGGCGGGGGCCAGAAACAGCGGCGCTGTACTGGCTAAACACAGGGTGGTTAAAAGGTCATTGGCCATGCCCGCACTTAAACGGGCCAGCACATCGGCACTGGCCGGGGCAATCACAATAGCATCAGCCCAACGAGCCAACTCAATATGCCCCATGGCCGCTTCCGCCGCCGGGTTCAAAAGTTCGGTGTGTACAGGCTCACCACTTAAGGCTTGCAGGGTTAAAGGGGTGATAAATTCCTGGGCCGCAGGGGTCATCACCACCCTCACCTGGGCGCCGTGCTTTTTCAGTAGGCGGGTGAGTTCAGCGGCTTTATAAGCGGCAATACCACCGCTAATACCCAGCAAAATGTTCATGCGCAAAGCTGCGTCAGTGTGCACGGAGGTGAGATTCCCAATTGAGTAAAAACCCGCTTAAGATACCATTTTAGGGAGTAAACCTCAGGGCAAACTTTTGGCGCCTTTGGCTTGGGGCCTCCAACCCTCTAGTTGCACAGATTAAGGAATGACAGCATGTCCATTAAAGACTGGCCCGCCAGCGAGCGGCCCCGCGAAAAACTGCTTCAATACGGCCCCAGCGCCCTCTCCGACGCCGAACTGCTGGCGATTTTTTTACGCACCGGCATCAGCGGTAAATCCGCCGTGGATCTAGCCCGCGAACAGCTCGCCCACTTCGGCAGCCTGCGGGCCCTGCTCGCCGCCGACCTCAGCGCCTTTTGCCGGGCGGAAGGCCTAGGCCCGGCCAAATTCACCCAGCTGCAAGCGGTGGTGGAAATGGCCCGCCGCCACCTGGCGGAGAGCCTAAGCGAGCGCTGTGTGCTCAGCTCGCCCCAGGCGGTCAAACGCTACCTCACCGCCCAGCTGCGCCATCGCCCCGCCGAGGCCTTCGCCTGTTTGTTTTTGGATAACCAGAACCGCCTTATAGTATTCGAGACCCTCTTTCAGGGTACCATTGACGGTGCCAGCGTCTACCCTAGAGAGGTGGTGCGCCGGGTGCTGGCCCACAATGCTGCGGCGGTAATTTTCGCCCATAATCACCCTTCCGGGGTGGCCGAACCCAGCCGGGCCGATCACGCTATCACCCAGCGTTTAAAGGACGCCCTCGCCTTGATTGATGTGCGGGTCTTGGATCACCTCATCATAGGCGAACAAGAGCCCCTGTCGTTTGCAGAACAGGGCTGGATATAACAGCAATAACACAAAATAATTGAGGCTCGCCTCCCCCAACCCACAATTGGAGAATCCATGAACTACTCAACCCTGAGTGCTGTTTTACTTGCGGCACTGGTCACTGCCAATGCCGCCGCTTACGATCCTAAAGCTGGCCCCCAAGTCGAAGTCAAAACGGGTGAATGGTGGAATGAGCCTTATCCACAAGGCTTTGATGCCAAACAGCTAGCCAACAAACAGAGCGAAATTAAAGTAGCGGGCAAACTGCTGGTAGATGAGGCGGGCAACACAGTGGTGCTGCGGGGCGTGAACATCGGCGACCCGGACAAACTCGCCAAACAGGGCCGCTGGGATAAACGCGTATTTGAAGGCGCCAAATCCTTCGGTGCCAATATTGTGCGCCTGCCCATTCACCCCATCGCCTGGCGCAGCCGGGGCAGCGCCGAATACCTAAAACTCATCGACCAAGCGGTCATCTGGGCCAACGAATTGAACCTCTATTTAATTGTGGACTGGCACTCCATGGGCAATATCACCAAGGAGCTGTACTTCCACCCCATGTACGTCACCAACCAGCAGGAAACCCGCGAATTCTGGCGCACAATTTCTAGCCGCTACGCGGGCCTTGCCACCATCGCGGTATACGAATTATTTAATGAGCCCACCATCAATGGCGGCAAATTAGGGGAAGTGGACTGGAACGAGTGGAAGCAATTTAACGAAGAAATAATTTCCATCATCCAGGCCCACGATAAAAATATCGTCTCCCTGGTGGCGGGTTTTAACTGGGCCTACGATCTTTCCAAAGTAAAAGAAGCGCCTATTAACAGAGAGCAGGTCGCCTATGCCGTCCACCCGTATCCGCAAAAAGTTAAAGATGGCCCCCTAGCTGAAACCTGGGAAAAACAATGGGGTTATGTGGCGGACACCTATCCTATTATCGCCACTGAACTAGGCTGGATGCGGGCCGATCAAAAGGGCGCCCACGTGCCCGTGATTAACGATGGCAGCTATGGCCCGATTATCAGCCAATATTTAGAAAAACGCGGTATTTCATTTACCGTCTGGTGCTTTGACCCAGACTGGCCACCGCAAATGATCAGCGATTGGAATTTTACCCCCACCGAACAGGGCAAATTTTTTAAAGAGTACATGCTTAACGCAGCGAAAAAAGACGCCAAAGCTCAAAAAACAAAAAAATAAACCGCCAGGTCTTTTAAATCAGCAGCAATAAAAAAGCCCCAAATGGGGCTTTTTTATTGGCGGCTATTTTCTCGCTACTTTTTCTTCGCTGGCCGCTGCCAACCTTCTATATGCCGCTGCCGTGTGCGCGCCACCACAAGCTCATCTTTATGCACGCTGGTGGTTATGGTGGAACCCGCCGCAATGGTGGCGTTATCGCCCACCTTAATGGGAGCCACCAACGTTGAATTGGCGCCGACAAAACAATTATTGCCAATTTGCGTGACATGTTTGTTCACGCCATCGTAATTACAGGTAATGGTGCCCGCCCCCACATTTACATCATCACCCAAAAACGCATCGCCAATATACGACAGATGATTAACCTTGCTGCCTTCACCAATAACCGCTTTTTTGGTTTCCACAAAATTGCCAATTTTGGCTTGGGTTTTTAAGTGGGTGCCAGGGCGCAGGCGTGCGTAGGGGCCTACACTGCAGGCGGCATCAATTTGGCTGTCTTCCACCGTGCTGTTAGCATAAATATGGGTACCCGCGCCAATGCGGGCATTTTTTATTACACAATTGGGGCCGATTTCCACTCCGTCCTCCAAAATACAATCACCTTCAAAAATACAATTAATATCGACAATACAATCCTGGCCCACGGTTAATCGCCCGCGCACATCAAAACGCGTAGGATCTAACAGCGTTAACCCCTGCTGCATAAGCACGCGGGCCTGCTGTAATTGAAAGGCGCGCTCCAATTGGGCCTGCTGAGCGCGATCATTAATCCCCAACACCTCAATTTCATCGGCGGCCAGAACCGTTTTAATCTGCGTGCCTTCAGCGGCCGCAAGGGCGATCACATCCGTTAAATAATATTCACCCTGGGCATTTTGGCTGGATAACTGCGGCAGCCAGCGGCGCAATTGTTTCGCCGTCACCGCCATAACACCGCTATTGCCTTCCGTAATTAATAACTGCTCAGCGGAGGCGTCTTTTTGCTCCACAATTGCCGTTACTGCACCATCAGCTGCGCGCACAATGCGGCCATAACCGGTTGGATTAGCCAAATTAACCGTAAGCAGGCCCATGCTGTTATCCCCAGCCAGCTCAACCAGTTGCGCAAGGGTTGCGCTGCGAATTAACGGCACATCGCCGTATAAAATTAATACTCGGCTGTCGGCCTGTAATTTATCCAAGGCTTGCATCACCGCATGCCCAGTGCCTAACTGTTGGGCCTGCAAACTGAAGGTTAAATCGGCCGCAGCTAAGGCCGCTTCCACCTTCTGGGCGCCATGGCCGACCACCAAGTGGATTTTGCCCGCCGATAATTCCCGCGCACGGTCGATAACATGCTGAACCAGAGGGCGGCCCGCCAAAAGGTGCATAACCTTCGGCAAGTTAGACTTCATACGCGTCCCTTTACCGGCCGCTAAAATGATAATTTCAAGCATAAAAAATCCAGTGGGTAACTCAATCAACAGCCTATTCTACTGATGGCACACCCCAGCGCCTAGGCACACGCAACAATACAGTCCGCAGACTCATTTAAAGAGCCGCTTTAACACTGTTGAGTAAACTTCTTATTACACCTGGTTTTTCACCCGTGTAGCGAATGCGGTAGATGCGCCCTTTGTCGTCATCGGACACCAGCATAGAGCCATCCTTTAAAAACGCTATGTCCACCGGCCGCCCCAACACCGTATCGCCCTGTAAAAAATCAGCAAATACTGTATCGGACACCAACGCGTTGCCGTTGAGTGTCACCAAACTAATTCGGTAGCCAATTTTTTGCGTGCGGTTCCAAGAGCCATGTTCAGCAATAAACAGTTGGTTTTTATAGATGGAAGGAAATTGATCAGCCGTATAAAACGCCAACCCCAATGGCGCCACATGGGGGCCAAGCAAGGCAACCGGCGCGCTGTAACCTGCACAACTTTTTCCCTTGCCCCACTCGGGGTCCAAAATGCTGCCGCCATGGCAATAGGGAAAACCAAAATGCATAGCGGCTTGGGGGGCATGGTTTAGCTCGCAAGAAGGCGTGTTATCCCCCAACTCATCGCGACCATTATCGGTAAACCAAAGCTCCCGTGTCAGCGGGTGCCAAGCCAAACCGACCGAATTGCGCACACCTTTTACCACCGGCTCAAAACCACTGCCGTCCAGATTCATGCGCCAGATTTTGCCAAATGGCCCGTCTTCAACGTCACACACGTTACAGGGCGCGCCGATGGGAATATACAATTTATGGTCCGGGCCAATTTCAATAGCCCGCGCGCCATGCCAGGCTTTATCGGGCAAATCGCTTTTGATGACATCAAAGGGCTGGGGCGTTTCCAACTGTGAGCGCGCTTGTTTAAAGCGCAAAATGCGACTGGTCTCAGCAACATATAAATCACCCTGATGGAGCGCAACGCCCGTGGGTTCGTGCAGCCCAGTTGCAAGCGTATATTTTTGCTCAGCAACTCCATCCTGATTGGCATCCTTAAGGGCTATTACACTGCCCGCCTTGCGACTGCCGACAAATACGGTGTCGTCCGCATCAACTGCCAAGCTGCGGGGGTTCGCCAATTGATCGGCAAAAATGCTGATAACAAAATCCTTAGGCATGCGCACAGCCTGCAACTCGCTGTCTGCACTTAGGTTTAATTGCGGCGCGACAGGTGCGGAGGGTGATTTAACTGCGCCATTAAGCAGCCAAGTTGCCAAGCGCTCAATCTCATCGCCGGATAAAACCTGCCCCCAAGGCGGCATGGCTTTATTGACCGAGCCGTCGCGAATAATCTGGCTAATTGCGGCTACCGTCGGCTCCTTAATACCCCAAACTCCATCGGCCAAATTCGGCCCCACACCGCCTTCACGCTGGGCGCCATGACACTGCTGGCAGTGTTTACCATAAAGCACTGCGCCATCATCCGCAGACCAGACGACGCTTGCACTAAACGCCCCGATTATTCCCAGTAATATTCCAGACAGAATTATTCTCATCACTACGCGCTCAAAAACTGCCACTAAGGCGATTGGAGTCGGATTATAGGGGAAATAATTGCGTCCAACGGATCGATGGAAGAACAAACCACGGAGTTATTCGGAAAGAGCTGTGAGCAATGGTGAAAGTAGCGAGAGGAG
>DAOQGS010000131.1:0-8098 GCA_035338675.1 Cellvibrionaceae bacterium | reverse complement strand
AGCAGTTATTTAGCTCTGCGCAATGGCTTTCAAATTCAAGTACACCAATTTTTTAAACCCACGGGAGTGTAAGTTTATGTCCGAATACTCAGTTTTTACCTCTGAATCTGTCTCTGAAGGCCACCCAGATAAATTGGCCGATCAAATTTCTGATGCAGTGTTAGACGCAATTTTAAAAGACGACCCCAATGCGCGCGTGGCCGTAGAAACCCTAGTAAAAACCGGTATGGCCATAGTGGCCGGGGAAGTGCGCACCAGCACCTATGTGGATTTAGAAGATTTAATTCGCCAAGTGATTTTAGATATAGGCTACAACTCCAGCGACGTGGGTTTTGATGGCGCCAGCTGCGCGGTATTAAATGCCATCGGCAAACAATCAGCGGATATCGCCATGGGTGTAGACGAAGCCGCTAACAAAGATTTAGGCGCTGGCGATCAGGGTTTAATGTTCGGTTATGCCACTAACGAAACCCCCGTATTAATGCCCGCCCCCATTTTTTACGCCCACCGATTAGTGGAAAAACAAGCCCAATTGCGCAAAAACGGCACATTGCCCTGGTTGCGGCCAGATGCCAAAAGCCAAGTAACCCTGCGTTATGAAAATGGTTTACCGGTGGCCATAGACGCCGTTGTACTCTCCACCCAACACAGCCCGGATGTCTCCCAAAGTGATATTCACGAAGCGGTGCGCGAGCTCATTATTAACCAAGTATTACCGCAGGAATGGTTACATGCGGGCACCCAATACCATATCAATCCCACCGGCCAATTTATTATTGGCGGCCCAGTGGGCGACTGCGGTTTAACCGGCCGCAAAATTATTGTGGATACCTACGGCGGCATGGCCCGCCACGGCGGCGGCGCATTTTCCGGTAAAGACCCATCCAAAGTAGACCGCTCCGCCGCCTACGCAGGCCGTTATGTGGCAAAAAATATTGTAGCCGCAGGCCTTGCCGATAAATGTGAAATTCAAGTGAGTTACGCCATTGGTGTGGCCGAACCCACATCTATTTCATTAAATACCTTCGGCACTGGCAAAATTGCCGATGCCGAAATAATTAAACTGGTGCGCGAGCATTTTGACCTGCGCCCACAGGGTTTAATCGCCATGTTGGATTTAAAGCGCCCCATTTACCAGCAAACAGCAGCCTACGGGCATTTTGGCCGTGAATTGCCGAATTTTACTTGGGAAAAAACTGATCGAGCAGCGGCGCTGAAAAAAGCCCTGTAAGCATCCAACTGCGTATACCCACACTCTTTATTCACAGGAATTTTTTATGAGCTTCACCGATTACAAAGTTGCCGATATGTCCCTTGCCGATTGGGGCCGCAAAGAAATTGAAATTGCCGAAGGCGAAATGCCAGCTTTAATGGCCCTGCGCCGTAAATACCAAGCCAGCAAACCATTAGCTGGTGCCAAAATTATCGGCTGTATTCACATGACCATTCAAACCGCCGTATTAATTGAAACCCTGGTGGATTTAGGTGCCCAAGTACGCTGGTCATCCTGTAATATTTTCTCCACCCAAGATCACGCCGCTGCGGCCATTGCCGCTGTGGGTATTCCCGTATTTGCCTGGAAAGGTGAAACCGAAGAAGAATTTTGGTGGTGTATTGAACAAACCATTAATAAAGACGGCAAACCCTGGGATGCCAATATGATTTTGGATGACGGCGGCGATGTGACCGGTATAGTCCATGAAAAATACCCGCAAATGCTCGACCATATTCACGGCATTTCAGAAGAAACCACTACTGGCGTTCACCGCTTGGTGGAAATGTTAAAAAAAGGCAGCTTAAAAGTGCCCGCTATTAATGTGAACGACGCGGTTACCAAAAGTAAAAACGACAACAAATACGGCTGCCGCCACAGTTTAAACGACGCCATTAAACGGGCCACCGACCATTTGTTAGCGGGCAAAAAAGCCCTGGTAATTGGTTATGGTGATGTGGGCAAAGGCTCCGCCGCCTCCCTGCGCCAGGAAGGTATGATTGTTAAGGTCACTGAAATCGACCCCATCTGCGCCATGCAAGCCTGTATGGACGGTTTTGAAGTAGTATCGCCCTATAAAAACGGCATTAATACCGGTGAGTTGGCCGATATTAATCAAGAATTATTAGCCACAACGGATTTAGTTGTTACCACCACCGGCAATGTTAACGTGTGCGATGCCGCCATGTTGCAAAGCCTGAAAAATGCCGCAGTGGTATGTAACATCGGCCACTTTGATAGCGAAATTGACACTGCATTTATGCGCGCCAACTGGCAGTGGGAAGAAATTAAACCGCAAGTACACAAGGTGTACCGCAATAAAGCCACTAAGGATCATTTAATTTTGTTATCCGAAGGCCGCTTGGTAAATTTAGGCAATGCCACAGGCCACCCATCACGCATTATGGACGGCTCCTTTGCCAACCAAGTGCTCGCACAAATGTATTTGTACGAGCGCCAGTTTGCTAAATTACCCGCAGCGCAAAAAGCCGAGCATATTTATGTGCGCGTACTGCCGAAAAAACTCGACGAAGAAGTGGCCCGCGATATGGTGGAAGGCTTCGGCGGTGTGTTAACTCAGTTAACCACTCAGCAAGCTGAATATATAGGAGTGGAGCAAGACGGGCCTTACAAACCCGAAAGCTATAAATATTAATTTCCATCGACAAGCAACACCTCGTTCCCAGGCTCCCGCGTGGGAGCACGAGATAGTAAGAACAAGAAAAAGTGAGTACGCGAAAAAGGACGCAAGAAACGCGGGAGCAAATGTAGGGTGGGCAATTTATTGCCCACCGCGTGCAAATGCCTAACAAACAACACTTTTAAACACCCCGAACAACACGGCAAAAACTGTCGAACACTCGACACGAGAATCCCCATGACCGATAACATTCGACTCAGCTTTGAATTTTTCCCCGCCAAAACCGACCAAGGCCGGGATAAATTAATTCAGGTGCAACAAGAATTAACGGCTTTTAAACCGGAATTTTTTTCCGTCACTTATGGTGCAGGCGGCTCCACCCGCGAGCACACCAAAGGCATAGTGCAGTTAATCAAACAAGCTGGCCAAGAAGTTGCCCCCCACCTCTCCTTCGGCGGCGACTCCCCGGAAGCACTTTTGGCACTGTTAAAAGACTACCAAAGCCACGGCATTAACCGCTTGGTGGCATTAAGGGGGGATCGCCCCTCCGGCATGGGCGGCGGTTTGCACATGGTTTATGCCAATGAATTAGTGGCCTTTATTCGTCAGCACTTTGGCGATTATTTTCATATTGAAGTGGCCGCCTACCCGGAAATCCACCCAGAATCCACAAGCTTTATTAGCGATATTGGCTTTTTAAAAGGCAAATTCGACGCGGGCGCCAATTCCGCGATTACCCAATATTTTTACAACCCGGATGCCTATTTTTATTTTGTCGAACAATGCCGCGCCCAGGGTATTCACCAGGACATAGTGCCCGGCATTATGCCCATCACCAATTACAAAAACCTCTCTCGTTTTAGCGACAGTTGCGGCGCAGAAATTCCCCGCTGGCTGCGCAAACGCTTGGAAAGTTTTGGCGACGACAACGAAAGCTTAAAAGCCTTTGGTGTGGATATAGTGACGGAATTATGTGAAACCCTGCTGGATAACGAAGCCCCCGGCCTGCATTTTTACACCATGAACCAAACAGACCCCACCGCCACCATTTTGCGCAACCTAGGCTGGGAAAACTAATGCGCATCCCCCGCGTATATGTGGCCCTGCCGCTGACTGCAGGAGTGGATATCAGCTTGCCGGAAGCCCAGGCCCATTACCTCACACGGGTATTGCGTATGGAGGCAGGGCGGCCATTAATTGTATTTAATGGTGAAGGGGGCAGCCACAACGCTGAAATTATCACCGCAGGTAAAAATAACTGCGTTATTCGTTTAGTGGATTTTACCGCCGACAATCACCAATCCCCGCTTAATTGCAGCCTAGCTATTGGTATATCCAAGGGCGAGCGCTTTGAATTTGTCTTGCAAAAAGCCTGTGAATTGGGCGTTACACAAATTTATCCGCTATTTACCCAGCGCACCGAAGTGCGCCTGGATGCCACCCGGCAAAGTAAAAAAACCGAACACTGGCTGCAGGTGTTAATTAGCAGCTGTGAACAAAATGGCCGCAATTTATTGCCGCAGCTACGCGCACCGCAAACATTAAGCGAATTTTTACCTACAGTAGCTGCAGATTTAAAACTCGTCCTCCACCACCGCGCCAACCAAGCCTTAAACAGCTATAGCACACCTCATTCCGTGTGTTTATTAATTGGGCCGGAGGGAGGATTAAGTGAGGATGAAATTAAGCTGGCCGAGCAACAGGGTTTTAATCCACTGGTTTTAGGGCCGCGAATTTTGCGCACGGAAACTGCGCCTTTGGTGGCGTTAAGCTTGGTGCAATATCAGTGGGGGGATTTGAGATAGTTTTGGAAAAAACGTTGGGCAGTAATGCCCAACACAGCGATGTCTTCGATAACAAATTTTGGATAGGTTTTTTATATACAGGGCGCTTGAGAAGAAATATGGTGCAGGGCATGACTGCCCAGCCTACGAGCTGGATGCATTTTGTGTATCCAGATTAATTTGAAACGGGAATTTTCATCTGGTAATATGCCGCTCGCTCGGAGCCATGGTCACTTTGCCACTGACACAATTATTTATAAGGGTTGTTTACATTAACGGTATTCATTACCCTTATAAACCGATTGCTTCTTAACCAAGAATACAATTCAATTGTATTGGCATCCCTTCGGCATTCGCCAATCTGCAAATTCGACTTTGCTGCAATTTTAATAATTCCAAATAGGATTAACGATGAAAATTTCAGTTTCGCTTATTTTAGGCTGCGCTTTATTATCAGGTTGCGGCACCACCAATAACATGTTGACAGCTAAAACAAAAACCGTTGAGTATTATCGTATATTCGATATTAAAACAACGGCGCAACTTCCGGATATTATTAGTGCAGCCAGTAATGGATTGGGTCGGAACGTCAATAATGCTGATGAAGCGACGCCTATCCCAGACTCAAATGAAATACCCGATAAGCCTGGACGATTTAAACTTGTTAATCCCTTGGCAGGCTCCAATCTTTCTGCTTTTGCTGGTGGAGCAGGTTCTATTGGCATTAAGGTTGCCACCTGTGATGGCGCGCGATGGACAGCTAAAGCCAACCGAAATACGGGGGGTGCAGGGAATCTCCAACTCAGCGCGTGTTTATATGCCTACAAAGGTGGATATCATTTAGATTTATATGCTGTCTTCAGCAAAGAAGAAGGTGGACTTACACAGGTAGCGCGATCCGCCACCTATTCACTTGTAGGAACCCCAGAGCAGTGGACAGAAAAAACATTTTTAGATGTTGTACGTATGATCAAAGCCAAAACAAAATCAGACATAACGCTGCTTGAAGCTTTGCCTGCTATAAGCGGCACCCCTTGGCTAGATCCATTGGACGCCCCTAAAGGTTGAGGCTTCAGAAGATACAGAGCTGCCCACCTATTATTAAGCTAGCCAAATCAAGACCTCAGTTAGGCGTAGATACCATCTCTCCCCATACTGCCGCAAGCATTAAATCTAGTTGCTAGCGGCAGTATGGGGAGAGATGGTATCTACTTCTTATCCACCTTCACCAAAACCCCCATATGATCCGTATAAGCCACCGCACTTCTACCCGCAAATGAAAACTGCGATATATATTTCACTTCAATTTTTTTAACCGTGCTGGTGTTATAAACCGCCACATCAAATTTTTTACTGTTGGCCGAATTAGTGCCCTTGTGAATCACGGGTTTTTCCGCCCAGGTGTCACTCAATAAAATGGCTCCACTGTGGGCATCCACAAAGGTTTGATCCATACCACTGCTAATTACCTCCGGGCTAAAAGTTTCGCGGGGTTGGTTAGTATCGCCAATCACCACATCCACCACACCGCCGTTGGGCGTGTTGAGCAAGATATTTTTAATGGACTTGTAGAATGTGGTTGCATCATCTTTATTGGCGGCAAGGCTATTAGGGACGTGCACAAAAACGGCTAATACACCTTTGCAGCGCACAGCGCACCAGCCCTCGCCTTCCGCAATTGACTGTGTGGTGCCCGAGGGGCCGTGAATGCTAAAACAATTACAGGCTTTAGGCCGCACGGATACATGAATTTTTTGGCCCGCTTCTTTGTTGATGGATTGCCATTGGGCGTGGGTTGAGTTCAGCTCACCAAAAACTATCACATCAATAGTCGCACCAACTTCTCGATAAGCAAACTGGTATAGCTGGCGGGCCTTGCCTTCAACCATGCTGAGCATTTCCGATTTGGCGGCGGCAAATTGCACATCATCTACAGTATCCGCCTCGTCGGATTTACGTTTTTTACTGGGTTTTTTATCATCCAAATAATTTTTATCCCCAACCGGCACTAGCTCCGCTGGCCCTTGTAAAATAAGGGAGGGATCTAAATCATTATTAAATGGGTAGCGCAACACACCTGTGCCTTTAGGATACATAGGCGCTAAGGTGTGTTGCGCCGCACGCTGAAATGCCTGCCGCGTACTGGCCGCCACATCGTGCTCGGTGCTGGAATTAGAATTTAACGATTGATAGGCCATTACAACTTCCATACACACTTCCTCTTTTAAAATTATTGAAATTAATCATCTAGCAACTGTAATGAATTATTACTTCTACTCACTATTTGGCCTTGCCACCCGCGCCAACCAAAAATAACCCAGTACAGCAGACACCACTGAGCCCACTAAAATGCCTAAACGCTCATGCATAGGCTCACTCACAGCGGCTTCTGCAAACGCCAGGGAGCCAATAAATAAACTCATGGTAAAACCCACACCACACAATAAAGCCGCACCGTAAATTTGGCTCCAGTTGCAGTCACTGGGCAAGCGGCCAATTTTTAATGCAACAGCAAGCCAGGCAAATAACATTACACCCAATTGTTTACCCAGTACCAAGCCCAAACAAATCCCCAGGGGAACACCGGCGATAAGGGCAGCGGGATTTAATCCCACAAAAGATAAACCGGCATTGGCAAAGGCGAATAAAGGCAGTACACCTAGGTTCACCACGCTATGTAAATCATGCTCTATATCCGCCACCGGCGTTTGCTCCCGCCCGCTGCTATCAATTCCTTTATAGGGAATTAGCAGTGCAATGGCCACGCCGGCAAGGGTTGCGTGCACACCGGATTTTAACAGGCTCCCCCAGACAAATAAGCCAATTAATAAATAGGCCGTGCGATTAATGCCGCCGCGCCAATTCATAAATGCCAGTAATGTTAAGCCAATAGCGGCACAGGAAATGGCCAACCAGGACAGCTTCGCGGTGTAAAACAGCGCAATAATCACAATGGCTCCAATATCGTCAAAAATAGCCAGGGTGACTAAAAATAATTTAAGGCCAGCAGGAACTCGGCTCCCCAATAAACTCAATACGCCCAGCGCAAAAGCAATATCCGTGGCGGTGGGAATTGCCCAACCATTAAGGGCAATGGGGTCGTGATAATTAAACGCCGTATAAATAAGCGCGGGCACCAGCATCCCCCCCAAGGCGGCGGCAGCCGGAAAAGCCACTTTGGAGGCCTGACTTAATTCCCCCACCAATATCTCGCGCTTTAATTCCAGGCCTACCATTAAAAAAAACAAGGTCATCAGGCCGTCGTTTATCCACAGCAACAAAGGCTTAGCGATGCTAAAGTCGCCGATGGCGATAACAAGTTTTAAGGATAAAAATTGATTGTACAGGCCCGCCAAGGGACTATTAGCCGCCAACAGGGCCAAAACAGCCGCAAGCATTAATAAAATGCCGCTAAATGCATCCGACTGCGTAATTCTATGCCACCAATTGCCCATGATATCCCCTCGTTAACTCTACCCCCATGAATAAAAGAGGTAATTACTACCTAGGCAGCAGCAAAGAATACACATCATTTCAAACACGCCGTAATTACATCCGTGTAGGCTCGTCAAAAAGGTCCCTCTTTTTGACGGTCTGAAACGATGTCTATTCTTTGCTTCCGTACAGCTAGGGAACCTCTGAAAAATTACCTCACTCGCCCTAGCGTCGTTGAATTTGGCA
>DAOQGS010000130.1:0-8130 GCA_035338675.1 Cellvibrionaceae bacterium | reverse complement strand
GGCCTCAGTCGAGCAGCCGTAAAATTACATTTCAATTTTGGACACAACAAATCGCCGCTAAAACACTTTAAATTAGCGTCGTCGCTCCTTTAGGATTAGGGCGCTGTTTGAACCACTTGGCCAGTGGCCATTATTAGGTAGGCCATATCGTCGCCGCACGATACGGCACTTGACCACTTAAAAGTATTTCTTGAGCAATTATTTGTCTATGTCGGAATTAAAATTTTTGGGCAGAGCCACTATTTCACTCACACTATTTTTGTTTTGCTCATGTGGCTCGTTTACCAATAAGCCTGCTTACAAATTAGCAGCCCCCCCTGAGATGGACATAACATTCACCGGCAGAGGCACAGCGTCCGGCCCCATGCTTATGAGCGCTATGGGGCCGGCGGGGATAGCTGTCGGCATGGCAATCGATGTCGGAATCGGCAAGGATATTGAAAAGTTTGGATTTGCTGATGGATTAAAAGTAGATGAGTTATTTGCAGAGTCAATTACGCAAGTGGCTCAAAATCAGAAATTTAATCGCGGTTTTTTTTCGTCACACTACAGCTCAAATTTTCAGTTATTAAAAATTGGGTTTATTGAGCCACCCGGCCAAAATGATTGCATTCAGCCAACACTAGTAATTAATGTGCTAAAGGGTGGCTGGCACAAAACTTATCAATACCCAGAGGATTTCCAAGCTGATAAAAATATGCCGCTCCCAGGCGCGTCGCTTGAGCAACTAAAATCCCCCCAATCCCCTGCCCGCTCGCTCTTGAAGCAAGCATTCACACAGGTCATTGAAAAATGTGCTGTAGACTGGCAAGCAGAATCGACAAAGAAATAGATTTCACTCAGGTTTTACAGTTCTAATTTAGCCCGTAACGCGGCTAGTTTTTCGATTGCTTGGCCTTTATCTGTTGGTACCGCCTCAATTGCGGCAGCAGCTGGCGGGGTTGGCTCAGGCAAAGCCAACCCCGCTCGTACCTTCGCGCACAACTCCAGATATTTTTCTCTAAACACTGGAAACGCCACCGCCTCCGATTGGGTTTGCAGAAAATACCAATCGCAGGCTTTGCCAGCGTAATACACCGCGAGATGACTCCATTTATAAACCGCTTTGGGCGAGGGTGCTCGACAGGCTTCGCTGTAGGCTGAATGGGGATCCGGGAATGCGGTGCTGCTGTCGGCCTGCTCGCAATAGCGGATCATGGTATGCAGGCTCGGTAAATATTCGCTATTTTCAATTACCCCCCGGGCGCCCATTAATATGGCTTGGGGAGTAAAGCGGCTGAGAATTTCTAACCATAACCGTTTGGTGTGGTTTAATTCCTCCACATCACCAAATGCTTTATGGTATTGATTTAAATAATTGCGACGAAATAGGGCAAACACCTGATTAATTGCGTCGATTAATTCCGGGGTTGCTTTTGCCCCACTCGTACGCGAAGAATTATTGGGCCCAGCTGCGGTCGGTGAGTTCGTCGACAAGTGATATCTCCCGGGTTGATCGTTGTGCAGTTTCAAGTTTTTCGGCACTCGCCCAGCGCTTCTTAACATACTGTAAAAACCGCGTGTTCCAGGAATGGTACACCTGGTTGCTGTCGCGCCAATAAATAACAAATTCCGGCAATAATTCTTGCGCATAGGTTACGTCGATATTCGCTAAACGCAAAACGTCGTAAACATCTTCTGAAGGTTGCCAGTTGCTGGGGATGCGGCGCGGCACCGTATCGTGTTCCAAGGCGCTTTGATAACTCAGCCATTGGCGCTGTACATGATCGCGAAATTTGCGATTCCAGTTATCCGACTCTGCCTTTTGCTCTCGCCAATACAATTCAAATTCCGGGATTGCATCCTCAATAAACTCACGGCTAATCCCCGCCTGCACCATCACCTCTAATGTATCTTCACTTGGCCGCCAACCTTTAAAAATAGGCAGCTGGCTGCGCGCCGTGTTGCGCATGGCATAACTGTGAAATTCTAAATTCCAGTTTTCTGGTGCGCCGCCGTGCATCAGCCAATAATGCACAAACTTAGGAATTAATTCTTCGATTTTTTTAGCTTCAATTCCCGCAGAATTGACAAGCGCATGAATTACTTCTTGGCTGGGGCGCCAATCAAAATGAATCGGTTTTTGACGCTGTTTTATCGCCTGTTTGGCTTCCTGCTCACGCCAACGGGCAAGGACGTGTTTGAGAAATTTACTGCCCCACGCTCGGGCAGGCTCATTGCGTTCACGCCAATACAGTACAAACTCACCCACCTGAGACAAGGCAAAATCTTCTGGAATGTTCAATTGATGGATGCGGCTTAGGGTATCGTTATCCGGCTGCCAACCCGGCGCTATAAAATTATGAGTTGCCGCAGGTTTAGGGACATATTCTCCCCGCACTGAAACCTCATGGGCGGCTGCACGCGCGTGAAAACTAAAATTGATTTGCCGAGACTGGTTATAGGGTGCCGATGCCAGCGCCAAAACCCCTTTGGCCTTTAAATTAGCCAATAATCGCTGCACATCGACAGGCTGCCAAAACGGCATCAACTTGGCTACCAACGGCTCTTCGAGTAGATACCAAGGACTGCCTAATCGCTGCTGCGGGATTAAAAATTGTACGGCATCGGCAAGGATCGTTACTAACGCAGCCTCTTCTAGGCCCAACTGTTTAGCAAGCTCCACGGACACCACGAGGGGTCTTTCAGGCACCAGGGGGCTACCGGAGTTGGAGGACATGCAGATACTACCGACTTAATACAAAGTGACCGCGCAGACCTTAAACGGCAAGCAAGCAGACTACAAGTACATTTTGATTGTTTAGTGAGGCGAGCCTGTCAGAAATTTTTGCTCAGCATATCCTGAGCAGCCTTGGCTTGAGGGCCGCCACCTTCGACAATTTCGTCCAAGACCACACGCGCTTCTTCTTTATCGCCACGCTGGAAATATACTCGGGCGAGGCGTAAGCGCGCCTCATCGGATTTCACTTCTTTGGGGTAGCGCTTGATCATGCGCTCGTAAGACTCAATAGCTTTGTCTGGTTTGTTCTGGCTCTGGTAGGCACTTCCAACCCAGAAAAGTGCATTGGGTGCGTATTTGCCCTTGGGGAATTGCGCCAAATACTTATTCATGGCCGCAATGCCGCCATCATAATCTTTGGACTTTACAATAAGGTTTAGCGCTGAGCTGTAAACCGTAAACTCATCGGCGCCAGCATCAGCTGATGAACTCCCGTCAGCATTTTCGCTGGGGTCATCTGCAATACGAGGTTTTTTATTCGGTACAGCTGCCACAGAAGAGGTTGCCACCGCTGCGTCAACTAAAGCTTCTTCAGGGGCTTCGCTTGAGAGGCTTTGGTTGCTGCTGGCTGGGTCTTTTTTGGGGCTTTTTTTTTCCGTTAACGACGGCTTTTTCTCGCTCAAACCTGCTTCATCGGCAGGATGAGATGCTGTTGATGCTCCTCCCTTACCCAAAGCGCTTATCCTGCGATCCAAGTCCATATAGTCCTCTTCACGCTGAGTTTTAAGTCGCTTGATATCGTTGGCCTGTTGCTCAACCAATCCCCGCAGCTGCTGAATTTCTTCCTGCATTGCTTGGATTTGAGAATAATCAGACGAGCCGGAAGCCACGCGCGACGACACGGAGGGCGTTACGCTCGGAGCTGGGCCAGGATAAACAGTAACCGCGCCAGGCGAAGAAACCGGTTCTGAATCGATTACTTCAACCTTGGCGATGGCGGAACTGCTAACTGCCATCACGAAGATGGCAGCGAGGGAGGATTTCAACATGCAGGTCAAAAACTTACTTCAGTTCTACGCGACGGTTTTTAGACCAAGAAGCTTCTGAATGGCCTTTTTCAGCTGGTTGCTCTTCACCAAAGCTTACAACTTCAACTGCAGAGCTAACACCTTGAGAAGCCAAGAAGTCTTTAACAGCGGCAGCACGTTTCTCACCGAGAGCCATGTTGTACTCGCGGCTGCCGCGCTCGTCAGCGTGACCTTCTAAACGAATAGAGCGTGGTGCAGCTTTTAAGTACTCAGCGTGAGCCAACAGAGCAGCGCGAGTTTGTTCGGTCAACACAAATGAGTCGAACTCGAAGTAGAACACGTTGCCAGCAGCGTCTGCAGCAGCTTTAAGCGCATCAATACCAACGCCCGCAGCAGCTGGAGCTTCAGCAGTGGTAGCAGCAGGAGCAGTAGACTCTTGCTTTTTCTTGCTTGAAGAACAGCCGCTTAACAGACCCAATACAGCGATCAGGGCAAATACGGTTTTAAAAGTGTTTAACATTTTATCACTCCCAAGTGAACAGGTTTTACGAGTTGAATTTAACTCATCATTTCAAAAATGGTGACCACGCAGGTTCACGTACATCACCTTGTCTTGACGGCATTGTAAATTTCACGCCAGCGTCCATAGAGACTGCGCCGAGCACTCCTTTACCTTGCTGCTGCGTAGCATACAACAACATGGCGCCGTTGGGAGCTACGCTTGGCGATTCATCTAACAAAGTTTCCGTCAATATCCGCATATCACCCGTCTTCAAATCTTGAGAGGCGATATGAAAGATGCCTTTATCACGGTGAACCATCACAATACTTTTACCATCGGGTGTTACCCGAGGGCGCGCATTGTATTCACCGTCAAATGTCACTCGTTCAGGGCGGCCACTGGCCAAATCAACCTGATAAATCTGCGGACTCCCGCCGCGACTCGATGTAAACAATACCGAACGGCCATCAGCTGAAAAGCTCGGCTCATGGTCGATGCCAAAATGATCTGTAATCCTTTGCAACTGTCGAGTTGCAATATTCATTACGTAAATTTCTGGGTTGCCATCCTTAGACAAACACATAGCTAAACGTGTGTCATCCGGCGAAAACGCTGGTGCACCATTTAACCCAGGGAAATTGGTCATCTGAGTTTTGCGCCCCGTCGCAAGGTCCATAATATAAATGGCTGGACGCGTAGTTTCAAATGAAACATATGCAATTTTATCACCACGATGGGACCAAACAGGTGAAAGTATTGGCATTTTAGACGCCTGCAACACACGTTCACGGGCGCCGTCTATATCGGCAAATACTAATCTGTAGCGACCAGGGCCTGCATATCCTAGATCTTCCACGTATACCATTTTGGTGGAGAAAATACCTGGGATCCCAGTGATTTTCTCAAATACTGCGTCGCTCACCGCGTGGGCAATATCCCGTAATTGACTCACCTGGCCTACAGTATTGCCGCTAAAAACCTGCCGACTGGACAACACGTCATAAAGTTCAAAATGCAGCGCATAGCGACCATCGGGCGACATGCTCATGGAGCCAATTACAACATAGGATACTTTTAAACGCTGCCAATCGCGAAAATAGACTTCTTTTTGCGTGGTGGGCTGCGAGAGCATTTCCCCTTTGGGAATTGTTTGAAATAAACCGCTGCGATCCAAATCGGCTGATACAATTTGCTGAATATCTTCAGGTAAGCCATTGGTATTACCAAAGGGCACCACGGCAATCGGTGTAGGTTTGGCGCTACCCTTGGTAATTTCAACTGTTAATAACGCGTGGGCAGACAGCGTTATCCAGCTTAATAACAGAGCAATAACAAATCTCACTGCCTTAAATCCTCGGGTCTAAATAATATTTCCAATTCACGGAAATCCTGCTCAAACAGATCAGGATCCATACCTTGCAATTCTTTAAATTGTTCTACTGCACGCACAGCTTGTTCTGCCGAGCGGTCAAATTCTTCACTGCCACTGCTTTTGACTACTTCTACATCCACAATCCGCCCAGTGGGCACAATCGAGATATGTAAAATACACGCCATGCCGTTGCGGGCAGAGGGCGGGCGATTCCATTTGCGCTCAATGCGATCCTTAATCATCGCCAAGTAAGAGTTGGCGGCTTCTTCAGCCTGCTCGGCGCGAACTTGGCGCTCTTGGGCCTGCTTAAGTTTTAATAGTTCCTGTTTCTTTTTTTCAGCCTGCTGTTCTTTGCGAATTTTATCTTCCAACGACTTACGCTTTTCCTCTTGCGCCTTGGCGGCTAATTCTTCAGCCTTGCGTTTTTCTTCCGCCGCTTTTGCCTCCGCCTCCGCTTTTTCTTTAGCTTCTTTTTCCTTTTCTTTTTCCTCTTCTTTTTTGCGCTTAAGCGCTAACTCTTCTTCTACCTTGGCTTCTTGTTCTTTGCGCTGAGCTTCCTGCTGGGCTTTTTTTTGCGTCTCCTCAGCGAGTTTTTCCGCTGCCGCTTTGCGATCATCTTCCTGACGGTTTTTTATATCCTGTTCTTTCTCTACCGCCTGCGATACCTCAACCTTGTTAACTTTGCGCGTATCTTCTTGATGGGCGACTTTGGTTTTGGTTTTTAAAGCCACCAATTTTGCTTCTATCACCTGCACTTCCACTACCTTCGGCGGTGGATCGCGGTGGGTTTCCCAATAATAAAGCCCACCCAGCAACCCAAGGTGTAGCGTTAAGCTTGCGAGGGTTGGAATTGCATTCTTGCGCACAGCTTCGGACATAGCTTATTGACTATTGGGATCCGTAACTAAGCCCACTGATTTCGCCCCCGCTTGCTGTAATTCAGCCATTAAGGTAACTACCACACCGTATTCGACTGCTTTATCCCCCCTCACCAAAACAGGTGTGGCCGGGTCTGCGTTCAACAAAATAGCAACCTTTTGCTTAATGTCAGCTAAAGGCATTTGGGTTCCACCCGCTTCAGCAGATTCTTTGCCAACATCCAGCCAGTAGGAGCCGTCTTTTTTAACCTCCACATTGATGACATCTTTTTTGGCATCGACGGGTTTAGCGGAAGCTTTAGGCAATTCCACTTTAACGCCCTGGGTCAACATAGGGGCCGTGATCATGAAAATGACCAATAACACGAGCATTACGTCGATGTAGGGCACCACATTGATTTCAGCCATTGGCTTTTTGCGTTTGCCGCCTTTAACTACTGCTGCCATAGCGATTTAAGCCCCTTAGCGGGCATGAGCCTGACGGTGAAGAATGGACGATAATTCTTCCGCGAAGGTGGTGTAGTTTGAGCTGATGGTTTCTGCTTTGGCGGCAAAACGGTTGTACGCAAGCACGGCAGGAATAGCGGCGAATAGGCCGATGGCGGTGGCCACCAGGGCCTCTGAGATACCCGGCGCAACCGTGGCTATGGTGGCTTGCCCCTGGGTGGCAAGCCCGCGGAAGGAATTCAGAATACCCCAAACCGTGCCGAAGAGGCCGATGTAGGGACTTACTGAGGCCACGCTAGCCAGGAAGGGTAGACCCGCCTCAAGTTTTTCTTGCTCCTTTGCGGCGGCAACGCGCATAGCGCGCTGGGCGCCCTCCATAACGGCGTCGGCATCGACACCGGACTGCTGGCGAAGACGGGTAAATTCTTTAAAGCCTGAGCGAAAAATACTTTCGATGCCCTCGGCGGTGCCGTCAGCCGCTTTGTTGTTGCCCTGGCGGTAGAGCTGGGTGAGATCAATGCCGGACCAAAACTGCCGCTCGAATTCAGCAAAATCCCGGGACGCCTTACCTTGGTATATGGCGCGCTGGAAGATCACGATCCAAGAAATCACGGATGCACTAAATAAAATACCCATGACGGCCAATACAACAGGGCCTGCACCAAAAATGAGATGCAGAATGGATAAGGGTTCTTGTTCGGGCATGCGGCGGGAATTCCAAGTTAACATCACTCAAGGCCCGCTATAGCGGGGGCCCCAAAAAAGCGGCGGCATGATAGCACTATGTTTTGCCAAGCACTATGTTTTGCGGACTTCGTCCACAAAAACAACTGGCCTCAGGAGGTAGATTGTTGGAGAGGCACTAAAACAGCTCATCTTGGCGCAGGCGTTTAGGCATCACGCAATCAAAATGGGCATAGGCTAGGGCGGTGGCTTGGCGGCCTCTGGGCGTGCGTATCAAAAAGCCCTGCTGAATGAGGTATGGCTCGAGTACGTCTTCTATGGTGTCGCGCTCTTCACTGATGGCCGCAGCAAGTGAATCGACCCCTACCGGGCCGCCGGAGAATTTTTCAATCAGGGTGAGCAGGAGGCGTCGGTCCATGTGATCAAAGCCACAGGCATCTACATTTAGGAGATTCAGGGCCTGGTCGGCCACTTCGGCGGTAACATCGCCGGAGTGGCGC
>DAOQGS010000129.1:0-8161 GCA_035338675.1 Cellvibrionaceae bacterium | reverse complement strand
GGCGCAGATCAGAACTGAGGGTCAGCCAAAAACTAATGCCCGCCCCGAAGCCTGCGGCCACCACCACGCCGGTCAATAGCACCCGCTGCACCTGCCAGCCCCGCCGCACATCCGCCAGCAGCAGCACCAGCGCAATCGCCAGCAGTGCCCCCGCAAAACTGTAGAACGGCAAGCCCGCTGCGCTAAAACCCAAGCCCAGCGCCGTGAGGGCAACAAACGAGGCGCCCGCTGAGACGCCAATAATCGCCGGGTCCGCCAGGGGGTTGCGCAGCAATAACTGCATCAGAGCACCTGCCAGTGCCAACAGCGCACCGCAACAGGCCGCCGCCAGCAGGCGGGGAATGCGCAGCTGCCAAATCAGCAGGCCCTCAGAAGACTCCGGCTGCCATAGCCCGCGCCAAATATCCCCCCAATTGAGGGCAATACTGCCCGCCCCCAAGGCCCAAGTCATAGCTAACAGCAGGGCGAGGATCAAAAGTAGAAATAACAAAGGCGCCTTGATGGGCATAGGCTCGGCTCAAAAAGGCGCCAGTATAATCCCAAGCGATACAGGTTCACCTGCTGCGGCTGAGTGTGGGAGTATCCCGCCCCCACTCACTCGCTTGAAAGGCTCCAGCATGCCCACCTGTCTCTACCTCGGCGGCGCCCGCAGTGGCAAAAGCCGCCTGGCACAAACCCGCGCCGAAGCCCATTCCGCCGTCACGGTGATTGTCACCGCCGAGGCCCTCGATGGCGAAATGGCCCAGCGCATCCGACACCATCAAACCCAACGCCCCCAGCACTGGCAGGTATTGGAAGCCCCGCTGCAGCTGGGCGCTGCGCTGCTGAGCTGCCAAGCGCGCAACGAGCCGCCCTTGGTGCTGGTGGATTGCCTGACCCTGTGGCTGTCGAACCTGCTGTGTTTAGAAGACGACAAACGGTATCAATTGGAGCGAACTAATTTCTTGCAGGCCGTGACTAAACAACGCTCGCCGCTTTTACTGGTGAGCAATGAAGTGGGCCTGGGCCTCATTGCCCCCACTCCATTGGGTAGACTTTTTGTGGATGAAGCGGGCCGCTTGCACCAAGAACTTGCCGGCCTGTGTGATGAAGTGATCTGGGTAGCCGCAGGTTTGCCACTTTGGCTGAAACCTTGCAGGGGCGAGTAAGCCCCCAAGGAACTGCAGATCTAGGTAATGATGGGCTGGCGAGCAACAACCGGACGAATGGCGTTTATTGCTTCAAAAAATTCACACGCCCCTCTTACCGAAGCATGCAATTTCCGCTAAAGTAACTCATACTTAAGCACCAAAATAAATCACACGAATCGGTTAATGGCATTAAAAATGGGCGAATCCCTCTCTACCAACTCACTTGTGCGCCGCCGCCTGGACCCGGCAGCTGTACGCCGACTCGAACGGGAGATCGCCACCCTGCGCCAACACCTCAGCCGCATGAAAAGCCGCCCGGAATTGGCCGACGCCAAAACCCTGCGCACCTACGAAGAGATGATTGAGCAACGCCTGCAACTGCTGCCTTAAGTCTTCCCCCCTATTGCGGCCCCGCACCCCTAACACCCTTTTTGCCCCTTAAAAACACGGCATTTTTTGCGCTTGTGACACGGCGGCGCTTATACTCCACTTGTCGCTTGTAGGGCTTAAAGTCCCAGCCTTGGCTTACGCGGCGTCCTGGGTTAACTTCCCGACACTACAATAAGAAGCAAGGTCGTAAACATACCCTATGTACCATAGTTATTTCGGCATTGAAGAACAGGCGTTTTCCATCGCCGTTAACCCGCGCTACCTCTATATGAGCGCCCAACACAGGGAAGCCCTAGCGCACCTGTTGTACGGGGTAAACAGCGGCGGGTTTGTCATGCTGACCGGCGAAGTGGGAACCGGCAAAACCACCATCATCCGCTGCCTGCTGGAGCAACTGCCCAAACACGCCGATGTGGCCATGATTATGAACCCGGCGGCCAGCGCCCGGGACCTGCTGTGCAGTATCTGCGATGAATTGGGTATCGATTACCTGCCCGATGAAACCAGCTTAAAAATCCTCACCGATAAACTCTACGAATTCCTCCTCACCAACCACAGCAAAGGCCGCAACACCATAGTGTTGATCGATGAGGCGCAGCTGCTGCGGGTATCCACCTTGGAGCAGATCCGCCTGCTCACCAACCTGGAGAGCAACACCCAAAAACTGCTGCAAATTATTCTGGTCGGCCAGCCGGAGCTCAATGAACTGCTGGCTAAACCCGCCCTGCGCCAGTTATCCCAGCGCATCACCGCCCGCTACCACCTGCGCCCCTTAAGCCAGGACGAAACCGGTGCCTACATCAAACACCGCTTGCAAATCGCCGGTATGCCGCCGGGCCGCCAGCCGTTTCCCGAGCCGATCATTAAAAAAGTCCACGCCATCAGCGGTGGCATTCCCAGGCTCATTAATATCCTCTGCGACCGCATGCTGCTGGGTGCCTACACCCAAGAAACTACGCAGATCGACCACAACATATACAAACAAGCCACCCTCGAGGTTATGGGTGAGCGCTCGCGCCCCACTGCACCCAACTACCAAACCTATTTTTACCTGGCCGCCATCGCTTTAGGCTTGATGGTAGCGGCGCTGCTGATTTGGCTGTTGCTCGCCCCACAACACAAAACCGACGCAGCCCCCCCGGCAGCGGCCAGCGCCCCGGCACAAGAAACTACAGCGCCCCCAACGACCGCCGCCACAAGCACACCTGCGACCACCCCCCCAACCGCAACAGCCCCGCCCACAGCCTTTACCTCCCCGCCAGTGGCCGAGGGTGAGCTGTTCTGGCAACCCACCCAGAATCAGGCGCTGGCGGATTTACTCGGCTATATTGGAGTGGAAAAAAGCAACGCTATGTACCCCTGCTGGGTAGTGAACAAAGAGGGCCTGCACTGCGAAACCCAAAAGGCCGCAACCTGGGATGATTTCAAACGTTTTAACCGCCCGGCGGTGCTCAGCCTCACCACCAAAACCCGCCAGGCCGGTTATGTGGCATTGATCGGCATTGATGGCTTAGAAGGTGAATTACTGGTCAACGGCCAGCGCAAACGCATCAGCTTGGAAACCCTAGGCGGCCTGTGGACCGGTGAATTTGTGTTTATCTGGCGCAAACCGGAGGGTTTTGAAGGCCCGGCGGGCCTTGGCTCCAAGGCGCCGATTGTGGCCTGGGTGGCCCAGCGTTTTGCCAGCATCGACAAACAAACAGCGCCCTTAACCACCGGGGTGTTTAACCCACCCTTGCAACGGCGCATCAAGATGTTCCAACAGGCCCATGGCATTACCGACGACGGCTTAATCACCCTGCCGACACTGTTGAAGCTCAATGACTCGTTAAAAATTGATAAAACGCTCCTAACCCCTGCAGCCGCCGCGGCACCCAATTAATTTATGTCCCTGATACTTGAAGCCCTCAACAAAGCGGATCGCGAGCGCGATAACCAGCCTAAGGTGCCGGATCTGCAAACGGTGCACGGTCGCATTGTGCCGCCCTCCCCGCCCAAACGCCACTGGGGGGTGTATGTCATCATCGCGCTGCTAGTGCTGATTTTATTTCTGCTCATTGCGGTATTGGTGCGCCAGAATATGGCCCCGACGACCAAGGCCCCGGCAAGCCCCCCAACCCAAGCGGCGCCAGCGGCCGCACCTGCCACTGTTGCCCAGCCCGTTGCTGCAGCCCCCGCGCCTGCCGCGATGGCACCCGCCCCGCCAACAACGCTGGATACGGGCAGCGATGTGCACGATATCTACCAAGACGCCACTATGAGCGCCCCGCCGCCCGAATATTCATCGGGTTATGAAGAGGCGCCCGCCCTGCCCCGCAGCAAAAAATCCCGCAGCCGCCTGCTGGATGAGCTGGAGGCGCAGGCCCAGGAATTAGATGAAGCCAACAACGGCAGCGAAGAGGACTTGGTGCCCGCCAGCGTGCGCAAAAGCAGCAAGCCTGTGACCAAAACGGCTGACAGCACACAGGAAAACGGCGAGCTGAGTGAGGAAAAAATTAAAGAGTTGTGGGAGCAAACCAAAAAGGAAATCCCCGACCGCCCCGCCAACCAGGCGAAGTTGCAAACCCAAATTCAAGAGGCCATCAAAGACACCCTCTCTCTGTACAAACAGGTGCCCTACCTGCACGAGCTGCCCGAGAAAGTACAAAACAGTGTGCCGTCAATTAATTACGTCAACCACCTGTATTCAGAAAAGGCCGGCGGCGTGGTGATTATCAACAAAAAGACCCTGCGCAATGGACAGGAAATAGGCCCGGGAATGGTGGTTGAGCGGGTGGCATCCGATGGCATTGTGGTGCAGTACCAGGGTCTGCGCTTTAAGCTCAACGCCTTGAGCAGCTGGGTGAACTTTTCCAACAAAAACCCTGCTCCGGCGAGCGAGGGAAAGAAGAAATAACGGCTATTGACTACCAGTGGCGCCGAATCTTCAACCCATCAATCTGCTCCCGCCAGGGCCTTGCCAATTACCGCCGCCACCTCTGCTGCCAAGGGCAATTGCAGTGCCGCTGCCTGGCCACGAGGCGACATTTTTACCCAGGTTTTTTGGATAATATCGATGAGTTTAGCCTCGTCGTAGCCGGACTTAACCGCAAAATCCGCCAAATAATGCTCGATAAATACCAGGCAAATGACATCCTCCAGGCACTGGGTTTCCGGGTCGCGGGCCATAGAGCGCTTTTGAATTAAATACTGCACGCGGGCTATCTCATCCCCATCGGCGCCCGCTTGCGCCATCAATTCCCCGGCGCGGCGGGCGTGGTACAAGAGCAACTCCGCTCGCCATTGCTTATAACCGGTGCGCCCTTCGGGGTAATTGCTGCGGGGGCTGGTCCATCGCTCTATATGCTGGGCGCGGGCGGCAAGTTGCAGCGCAAAGGAGGCATTCGGCGCAAACGCTAACAGGGCCTTGCTCATGCGCTGGGCGTACAACAATTCCTTTGGCACAGGCTCGCCGTTGCACAGCTCAGTATTGGGGTCCTGTCGATTGGCATCATCAAATAGCGCTATACAGCGGGAAAATAAGGCTTCAGTCATCATAGCGGTCACCGATTAGAATTTTTCAGCCGCAGTGGCATCCAGGAGGGCCGCCATATCGGCGATAACCACGTGTTTTTTATCCAACTGGATAATGCCCGCTTTGTGTAAACGGCTAAACACACGGCTGACGGTTTCAATAGTTAAACCTAAAAAGTTGCCAATGTCGGAGCGGGACATAGGCAGATAAAACTCATTACCCACCAAGCCGCGCCCCTGGTTGCGCCGAGAGATACTCACCAAAAATGCCGCAATGCGCTCCTCGGCTGCCTTTTTACTCAATAGGGTAATTAACTGCTGATCACTGGCGAGTTCGCGGCTCATAATCTGCAAAAAACGCCGCTGTAAATTCGGCAATTGAATGCTCAGCTCTTCTAAGCGATTGAAGGGAATCTCACAAATTGCGCTGGTTTCCAAGGCAATGGCGGTATTGGTATGTTGCCCTGTTGCTATGCCGTCCAGGCCGATAATTTCACCGGGCAAATAAAACCCCGTCACCTGCTCGTCGCCTTCGGCGCTGTGGCTGAGGGTTTTCACCGCGCCGGAGCGGACAGCATAAATCGCATGGAACAGCTCCCCGGCCCGGTACACCACATCACCCTTTTGCAGCGGTCGTCCTCTCTGCACTATATCATCTAGTTTGCCAACATCTTCAATTTGTAAGCTCAGCGGTAAACACAGGGCATGAAGGCGACAATCACCACAATGGGTTTGATTGTGCAAATGGCAGGTCTTGGGAAGTAAAGACATAAAAAAGTGCCGGTATAAAAGTCTTTGAAAAATGGAAATGCGCCACAAGCCTTTTGCAAAACCCTTATGACGGACAAGCCTGCGGCGCAATAAAAGCGTGCAATATAACATTTATACAGGCCATAAAGCAGTTTCTGTCGCGCTACCTAAAACTGCCCTTCAGCAGTAATCGTGCCTATTTCGGGCGCGTGTTGGGCGTACCTCAAGTTGATAGAAGCTCTGATAAAACTGAAATCGTGAATGTACACTTTACTCCCCTCTTCCGCGCGGGAGGCAAATTCAGGAGGATTTAGCCATCCGCCATAATCGATTCGCGGTGTAGCAGTGGTGACTACAGGTTAGTGCAGACCGTCAAAAAGAGGGACCTTTTTGACGAGCCTACTTAGGATGTATTCACGGCGTGTCTGCACTAACCTGTAGTCGCTGCTGCGGGCGCTGGATTACGGGGTCACGGCACTAAAACGCGCGCGCGATAGTTCCCTGTCAGTGCAGGAATTACCTTCAGCCACATAAAAAGATGCTGAATAGTTACTCGTGAATAGTGTAAAAACACAGAGGTTCGCCTTGCTGTTAGGCGGCGAGCTTCCCGCTGGCGACGATTGTAATTACAGAAAAATTCAACCGATGCTCGGCTCGCTGAAACACTAGCAGCGTGTAGACATACCCAGGCTTCGACGCCCAGGCTCGCAAGGTGGTATTTCAGCAAGCCGCTAGATTGCTAGGAGTTTCAGCGAGCAGCTAGGGCAAATGTGCTTCCACCTCAATTTCCAACAGAATCGCTGGGTCGTACAGAGCTTTCACCTGCACCCAAGATGCACTCGGATAGAGGTTATTGGGGAAATACTTTTTGCGCGCCGGAATGGCCTGCTTAAGCGCCGCCATATCCAAGGTATAAATAGTTTCTTTCACAATCGCATCGGTGCTCGCGCCGTAATCACCGAGGATTTTACGGATAAAAGTATATTCCTCATCCAACTGCTGTTGCAGGGTTGGCGCAGTACTCACCACACCGGAAATATACAGGACCTTCCCCACCCGCAGCACCTGAGAATAACCTATATCCGCTTCACCGCTCTCGTAGTGCTTGCGCTCAATCGATTCTTTTGGCTGCAGCGGAGCACAGGCACAAATCAACAGCGCCAACGCGGATAAAAAGACAGTTTTAATCACAGGCATTGTGCTCACTCGATGTTTAAAACGGCTTTAAACAATGGATTGAAGTTTTAAAAAATAAGCGGCCTATCACCGCTTAATTTAGATATGGGCAAGTAGAAATATTATACGCTTAACAAACAGCGAAAAAGGCTGCACACAAAGACCTGCCTCGCAAGGCTACACCTCAAACCGCTGCACCAACTCAGCCAATTTGCGCTCTTCCTCTGGATCCAAATCCAAAAAGCCAAACCCAGCCCAACTCTGATCGCCTGATCCAGTTTCGGAGGTCCACAAACACTCGGCATTGGCGGCAATGCTGAGGCCATCGGCCTCTAATAAGACAGGAAATAAAGCGTCTTCCCGCAAGGTGCGCGAGCCGATCAACATAAAACCTTCTAAGTGAATATTGGCGACCTTACCCAATAACTCACCATCGGAACGATCGCGAACAAAAACATCATTGTTGACGGTAAGCCTCTGGCGTGTGCGCTTGTCCTGCCCCATTTAAAACCCCCGCTAGTTGGTTATTGAGCTTGTTGTTCCGCTAACTTAACGCGAATATTTTCTAAGGCGCGCTCAAAGAAGGGTTTAGAGCTGCCAGAAATAATTTTAGCCTGGTTAGAAATCATATCGCGGGCCAATTCTAGGCCCGATTTCATGGCGACCTTTTTACCCATTTGATCCACCAACATATAGTGCGAGGTGCGCGCGTTATACCAGGCAACTTTTAAACGT
Organism: Cellvibrionaceae bacterium; assembly: GCA_035338675.1. Taxonomy (GTDB): domain Bacteria; phylum Pseudomonadota; class Gammaproteobacteria; order Pseudomonadales; family Cellvibrionaceae; genus CAMCXE01. The sequence goes on along the minus strand of DAOQGS010000129.1, from coordinate 467 downwards.
TTGCCACCTTCAAATTCAAACCAGGTGCCAAATTCAATTAATTTTAAATTATCGACCACCTTGGCTTCTTCTTCGGATAAATCCACAAACACCTGTGGTTTTGGGCCGGCTTTTTCAGCGGCAATTTTTTCCAGCTGATCGCGCATAGGTGCAGGCGCAGGCTCCGCCTTTTTATTTTGCTGTGCCAATTCAACTAAAGAGTTAATGGCTTCAAGCAGTTTTTCACCTTTATCGTGATCGTAACCGATAGTGTTAAAACCCTCGCGAATGTAACTGAGCATAGGCGCCAGCATTTGCAGTTGCTGTTCAACGTCATCGGCTTGCAATTTCGGCTCGATAATCCACAGCAGCTCATCAACCAAACTTAGAGCCTTTTCCCACTCTTCCGATTCTTCGTTGTGACGCAGCATCACAAAGGATAAAAAATCCGACCAGGGTTGCAATAAAAACAACAAAATCGCCGAAGG